>NZ_JBFOCN010000072.1:0-119451 GCF_040907815.1 Aeromonas sp. s6 | reverse complement strand
TGCGCGTCATCGACATTTATACCCATCGCTGGCGGATCGAGGAGTTCCATAAGGCATGGAAAACCGGAGCAGGAGCCGAGAGGCAACGCATGGAGGAGCCGGATAATCTGGAGCGCATGGTCTCGATCCTCTCGTTTGTTGCAGTCAGGCTGTTACAGCTCAGAGAAAGCTTCACCCTGCCGCAAGCGCTCAGGGCACAAGGGCTGCTAAAAGAAGCGGAGCACGTAGAAAGCCAGTCCGCAGAAACGGTGCTGACCCCGGATGAATGTCAGCTACTGGGCTATCTGGACAAGGGAAAACGCAAGCGCAAAGAGCGCGCCGGGAGCTTGCAGTGGGCCTACATGGCGATAGCCAGACTGGGGGGCTTTATGGACAGCAAGCGAACCGGAATTGCCAGCTGGGGCGCCCTCTGGGAAGGCTGGGAAGCCCTGCAAAGTAAACTGGATGGCTTTCTTGCCGCCAAGGATTTGATGGCACAGGGGATCAAGATCTGATCAAGAGACAGGGATGCAACGCTGGCCGGTGGACGATCTGCTGGCTCTGACCGCCTGGCAGCTGCTGCTGGGCGGCCTGATGCTGATCCCGCTGGCCTGGTGGCTGGCCGGCCCCATGCCCCTGCCCAAGGCTGACGCCACTCCCGGGCTTATCTGGCTGGTGATCCTCAACACGGCCCTGGCCTACTGGGCCTGGCTCTGGGGACTCAAACGCCATGGCCCGGAGGTGATGGGGATGCTGGCCCTCACCAATCCCATGGTGGCGGTCTCCTGCGGTGTGCTGATGGTGGGAGAAACCCTGGATGGCCGTCAGTGGCTCGGCATCGGCATCATCCTGCTCTCTCTCTTCCTGATGAAGCTGCCGGCCCGCTCCTTCCTCAAGCGCTGGCAGAACCGCAAGGCCGCCATCGGCAGCGTCGACAACGGCTGATCCGCAGTCAACCCGACACAAAAAAAGAGGAGCCACCAGGGCTCCTCTTTCACATGGGTTGTTGCCGTTAGGGTCAAACGCCTGCCTTGGCCAGGGCGGCGGAGACGATCTGCTGGGCTTCCTGCTGGATGAGGTCCAGGTGCGCCTCCCCCTTGAAGCTCTCCATGTAGATCTTGTAGATGGACTCGGTGCCGGAGGGGCGCGCCGCGAACCAGCCGTTCTCGGTCACCACTTTCAGGCCGCCGATGGCGGCATCGTTGCCAGGCGCCTTGGTCAGCTTGGCGAGGATGGGCTCGCCAGCCAGGGTGGAGGCTTCCACCAGGGCCGGATCCAGCTTGGAGAGCACCGCCTTCTGGGCGCTGTTGGCCGGGGCATCAATGCGGCGGTAGCTGGAGCGGCCGAATCTGGCTTCGAGCGCATCGTAGTGGGCCTGGGGATCCTTGCCGGTCACCGCCAGGATCTCGGCCGCCAGCAGCGCCAGAATGAAGCCATCCTTGTCGGTGGTCCAGACGGTACCGTCCTTGCGCAGGAAGGAGGCACCCGCGCTCTCCTCGCCGCCAAAGCCGAACTCGCCGCTGTAGAGACCGTCCACGAACCACTTGAAGCCGACCGGCACCTCTTTGAGGGTGCGACCGATCTCGCCGGCCACCCGGTCGATCATGGAAGAGGAGACCAGCGTCTTGCCGACGGCCGCCCCCTTGGGCCAGCCGGTTCTGTGGGTGAACAGATACTGGATGGCCACCGCCAGATAGTGGTTCGGATTCATCAGGCCCGCCTTGGTGACGATGCCGTGACGGTCGTAGTCAGGGTCATTGCCAAGGGCGATGTCGAACTTGTCTTTCAGGGCAATCAGGCTCGCCATGGCGAACGGGCTGGAACAGTCCATCCGGATCTTGCCGTCTTTGTCCAGGGTCATGAAGGAGAAGGTCGGGTCGACCTTGTAGTTCACCACCTCGATGTCCAGACCGTAGCGCCTGGCGATGACGTCCCAGTAGGCGACGCCGGAGCCACCCAGCGGATCCACGCCTATCTTGATGCCAGCCTGCTTGATGGCGGCCAGATCCAGCACGTTCTCGAGATCATCCACATAAGGGGTGACATAGTCGTGTTCCACCACGAACGGGCTCTTGAGAGCCTCGGCAAACGGCATCCGCTTCACACCGGCCAGGCCCGCTTCCAGGATCGCGTTGGCGCGGTCTTCCACCCACTTGGTGATCTCGCCTTCGGCAGGACCGCCGTGGGGCGGGTTGTATTTGAAGCCACCATCTTCCGGCGGGTTGTGGGACGGGGTGATCACCACGCCGTCCGCCTGGGCCACGGGTTTGCCTGCGTTGTGGCGCAGGATGGCATGGGAGATGACCGGGGTCGGCGTGAAGCCGAGGCCGGCCTGAATGCGGGTCTCGACACCGTTGGCCGCCAGCACTTCCACCGCGCTGGCAAAGGCGGATTCAGACAGGGCATGGGTATCCATGCCAACGAACAGCGGCCCCGTGATACCGGCCTGCTGGCGGTACTCCACCAGCGCCTGGGTCACCGCCAGAATGTGGGATTCGGTGAAGGCGCTGTGCAGGGCGCTGCCGCGGTGACCGGAGGTGCCGAAGGCGACCCGCTGCTCAGGGCGGCTCATGTCCGGCTTGTTGAGGTAGTAGGCGCTGACCAGACGGGGAATGTTGGTCAGATCGCAAAGACGAGCCGGCTGACCGGCGTGGGAATGCTGTGCCATGGCGTTTTCCTTGAGCTGAGCCTTGCCCGGCAAGGCCTGAAGTCATTGATGGGTTAAACGGCGCCGCACACCCGAGCCGTCAGATCCTCGTCATAACCCATGCTGTTCATGAGCTGGGCCACCATGTTCTGCTTGCGGCTGGTATTGGTATTGGTGATCACCCAGAACGGGGTCTCCGGTACCGGCTTGGGCTTGGTGGTGCTGCCACTGGCACGCAGCGCTTCCGGGTCACGGGAGAAATAGACGCGCTTGCGCCCTTTTATCTCGGTCGCCTGGGTGAAACCTTCCGGGTTGTCCCGATAGAGGGTGCTCAATACCAGCATGAAGCGGTTGATGGACTTCTCTTCTTTCTGAAGCTCGCCGGAATCCAGCAGTGCCTCCAGCCCCATGGCATCGGCCACGGGTTGCGGTTGCATCGCAGGCGCGGCCGCCACGGTTGCCGTGCCAGCCTGGGCGGGTTGCTCCAGCAGGCGACGCAGGATATCGGACGCACTCTCGCCGATGTGCCGGGTCTGGCTCGCGATAAAGAAGTAGAGATCGTCATCAAGCTCGATGGTTTTCATAGGGATGCGCTGGACTCGTCGAAATTCGGATGCGGCGATTATACATAGGCAGACCCGGCAGCCCAAGCAAGGGGCGGACAGATGTGCATGAATCTCCTTGAGAATACGGCATAATGACGGGCCAAGTGTGTGATCCCCCGCACTGATAGCCGATCCCGGGGAGATATTTTTGAAAAAAAACCACAAAAAAATCCCCCGCCAGGAATGAAATCCTTTTCTTTCAGTGTGTTAAAAAGTATGGCGATAGAGCCCACGACCGATAAGGTGTCATTTTGCAACAATATCCACGATTGAACTTCAAGGATCAGGGCGAAGGCCCGACTGTCGTGCTGATCCATGGCCTCTTTGGCAGCCTGGACAACCTCGGCCTGCTGGCGCGCCCCCTCAGCGAACAATACCGGGTCATCAGCGTCGATCTGCGCAATCACGGCGCCTCCTTTCACTCGGACGAGATGAGCTACCCGGCCCAGGCGGCGGACATCCTGGCCCTGCTGGACCATCTTGGACTTGAGCAGGTGGCCCTGGTGGGCCACTCCATGGGGGGCAAGGTCGCCATGCAGGTCGCCAAGCAGGCCCCTCACAGGGTCAGCAAGCTGGTAGTGGCGGACATCGCCCCGGTGGCCTATCCCCACGCCCGCCACAAGAACGTGTTTGCCGGGCTCAATGCCACGCTGGCCACGCCCCCCCAGAGCCGCAGCGAGGCGGAAGCCATGCTGGCCGAGCACATCGAGATCGCCGGGGTGCGCCAGTTCCTGCTCAAATCCTTCGCCAAAGGGGAGTCTGGATGGGGGTGGCGTTTCAACGTGCCGGCCCTTGAGCGCAACTACGCCAACATCATGGGCTGGCCTGACGATGAACGCCGCTTCGAAGGCGCGACACTCTTCATCAAGGGGGGCGACTCCGACTATATGTTGCCCGAATACACCGGGGCCGCGATGGCCCAGTTCCCGGCCGCCAAGGCCCGCGTCATCGCCGGCACGGGTCACTGGCTGCACGCGGAAAAGCCGGTTTTGTTCAACAAACTGGTTGTGGATTTCCTGTCGACAGGCGGTTAACAGTTTCAAATCCTTTGTGATATAGTGCGCCCGTCTTAAGGAGTGCGCGCAATCCATGCTGAGTGAACACATCGATCTCATCGAGAGTCTGGGCCTGAAACTGTTCTTCGTGGCCATCTTCCTGCTGATTGGTCTGGCCATTCAGGACGTGCTCAAACGGGGCAATGTGCCCCGCTTCGGCCGCTTCGTCGTCTGGCTGGTGCTGTTTCTGGGTTGCGCGGGTTTTGTCGCCAAGGGGCTGATCGAAATGGGCTGGGAAGGCTCAGGGATCGGCTAACTACTTTTCATCTGTGATGTATGGCCAAACAGCAAACTGATCGAACAACACTGGATCTGTTCGCAACTGAGAAGCGCCCCGGCAGGCCAAAGACCAATCCACTCCCCCGCGAGACCCAGCTCAAGATCAACAAGCGCAACCAGCTCAAGCGCGATCGTGAGAACGGGCTGAAACGGGTCGAGTTAAAGGTGGAAGCCGAGTTGCTGGAGCGCCTGAACCAACTTGCGCTGCAACAGAACGTCAGCCGAGCCGAGCTGATCCAATCTATCCTGAAGCAACAGATCGAGTCTGCTCATGCAGCAGGCATCGCAATCTGAACCGTCAAGCATCAACACCAGATACGGGTAACGAAACACTATGGCTAGTGTAGGTCTGTTTTTCGGCAGCGATACCGGTAATACCGAAGCTGTCGCCAAGATGATCCAGAAAGAACTGGGCAAACAACTGATTGAAGTCCGTGACATTGCCAAGAGCAGCAAGGCCGACATCGACAGCTTCGATCTGCTGATGTTCGGCATCCCGACTTGGTACTACGGCGAAGCCCAGGCCGATTGGGACGACTTCTTCCCCGAACTCGAAGAGATCGACTTCAACAACAAGCTGGTGGCCATCTTCGGATGCGGCGATCAGGAAGACTATGCCGAGTACTTCCTCGACGCCATGGGCACCCTGCGTGACATCGTCGAAGCCAAGGGCGCCATCATCATCGGCCACTGGCCGACCGCGAGCTACGAGTTCGAAGCCTCCAAAGCGCTCGTGGATGACAAGCACTTCGTGGGCCTGGGCATCGACGAAGATCGCCAGCCGGAGCTGACCGCCGAGCGCGTCAAGGGCTGGTGCAAACAGCTGCACGAAGAGATGTGCCTGGGCGAGCTGGAGTGATCTGATCTCCCTCCCTCTTCATGCAACAAGGGCCCCGACGGGGCCCTTGTTGCATCTGCAGCAGGCATTCAGCCACCCCTGTGCTGGGGCTTGGATCTGACATAGAGGGTGCGCTTCACCTGGGCCACCAGCTCGCCCTGACCATCCTGCACCTGCACCTCGAACTCGGGAAAGTGCTTGTCTCCCCCCTCGGTCGCCGCCACGATCGATGCCAGCTTGGCGTCGCTCAGGGTGAACTCCGCCACCAGTTTGCCCTTACCCGGCTTGATGAAATTGATGCTGCCCGCCTTGTCCCACACGTAGTAGCGGTTCTTGAAATAGCCCATCAGCATCAACGGGTAGATGGGATCCGTCATGGCGAACATGCTGCCGCCGAACTGGGTCCGGTTGGCATTCTTGTTCCACCAGCGGGACTTGAGAGTGACCCGGCAGAAGCGAAAATCGGGGCTCAGGGTTTCTATCTTGATGCCTGCGCCCCAGAAGGGGGGCCAGGCGTTGAGGGCGCAGCGCACCCAGGCGGCATTGCCGAAAAGCCAATCCATGGATCTCATCCGACCAGACTATAAAGAAGTCACATAGTATCAACATTCTCTGGTCGAGCAAGCGGGCCTGAATATTCCCATGACGGGCTTGATGAGCTAAAGCCCTTGAATTGCTGGGTTTATTTTTAACTTGGCTACGACCTATAATGACAGGCCAAGCGAGTTCGTGGTTGCCATTACAGCGGCAGTCAATCAGAATAACCACACCTTCGAGAATGCGAATAAATAGAAATGGCAGACAACAACCAAGCGTTAAAAAAGGCCGGGCTCAAGATAACCTTGCCCCGTGTCAAGATCCTGGAAATCCTGCAACAGCCGGACTGCCAGCACACCAGTGCGGAAGATCTGTACAAACGGCTGATCGATCAGGGCGAGGAGATTGGTCTCGCTACCGTTTATCGCGTTCTCAACCAGTTTGATGATGCCGGTATCGTCACCCGTCACCATTTCGAAGGGGGCAAGTCGGTGTTCGAGCTGGCCACCCAGGAGCACCACGACCACCTGGTCTGCCTCGACTGCGGCAAGGTGATCGAGTTCTCCGACGAGGTGATCGAACAGCGCCAGCGCGACATCGCCAAGGCGCACAACATCCGCCTGACCAACCACAGCCTCTACCTGTATGGCCACTGCGCCAACGGTGACTGCAAGCACGACGATTGATTCGGCCGGGTCGGCGCAATAAAAAAGCCAGCATCATGCTGGCTTTTTTGTGTCCGCAATCCGGACCAGAAGCGGCAGGGTTTCCCCTGCCCTCTTCTATCAGACCTCGGCCTTGCCCCAGACGTCACGCAGGGCCACGGTGCGGTTGAACACCAGGCGCTCGGCGCTGGAGAGCTTGTTGTCGGCGCAGAAGTAACCTTCACGCTCGAACTGGTAGGCAAACTCCGGCTTGGCATCTTTCAGGGAAGCTTCCACCCGGGCCCCTTCGATGATCACCAGGGATTCCGGATTCAGAGCCGCTTCGAAGTCATCCTCGGCGCCCGGGTTCGGCACCTTGAACAGACGGTCGTAGAGACGCACTTCGGCCGGCAGGGAGTGAGTGGCGCTGACCCAGTGGATCACCCCTTTCACCTTGCGGCCGTCCGCCGGATCCTTGCCCAGGGTCTCGGGGTCGTAAGAGCAGTAGATGCAGGTGACCTTGCCGTCCGCATCCTTCTCGACCCGTTCGGACTTGATGACGTAGGCGTTGCGCAGGCGCACTTCCTTGCCCAGCACCAGACGCTTGAACTGCTTGTTGGCTTCCTCTTTGAAGTCCGCCTCGTCGATGAAGATTTCGCGGGAGAAATGCAGCTCACGGGTCCCCATCTCCGGCTTGTTCGGGTGCGCTGGCGCCGTCAGCACCTCGTCCGCCGCCAGGTTCTCGATCACCACCTTCACCGGGTGCAGCACGGCCATGGCGCGCGGGGCGTTCTCGTTGAGATCGTCGCGGATGCAGGCTTCCAGCATGCTCATCTCAACGATGTTGTCCTGCTTGGTCACACCGATGCGCTTGCAGAACTCGCGGATGGAGGCCGGGGTGTAACCACGGCGGCGCAGACCGGAGACGGTCAGCATGCGCGGATCGTCCCAGCCGTTCACGTGCCCCTCGGTCACCAGCAGGTTCAGCTTGCGCTTGGACATGACGGTGTATTCGAGGTTCAGACGGGAAAACTCGTACTGACGGGGGTGACAGTCGATGCTGATGTTGTCCAGCACCCAGTCATACAGGCGACGGTTGTCCTGGAACTCCAGGGTACACAGGGAGTGGGTGATCCCCTCCAGGGCGTCCGAGATGCAGTGGGTGAAGTCATACATCGGGTAGATGCACCACTCGTCACCGGTCTGGTGGTGGTGGGCAAACTTGATGCGATAGATGACGGGATCGCGCATCACCATGAAGGGGGATGCCATGTCGATCTTGGCGCGCAGGCAGGCGGAGCCTTCGGCCATCTCACCGTTTTTCATCTTGGCGAACAGGGCCAGGTTCTCTTCCACGCTGCGATCGCGGAACGGGCTGTTCTTGCCAGGGGCGGTCAGCGTGCCGCGGTATTCGCGCATCTGGTCCGGGGAGAGCTCGTCCACATAGGCCAGTCCCTTCTCGATGAGCTCGATGGCGTAGCCGTGCAGCTTGTGGAAATAGTCGGAGGAGTAGCAGATCTCGCCGCTCCACTGGAAGCCCAGCCACTGGACGTCCTGCTTGATGGACTCCACGAACTCGATGTCTTCCTTCGCCGGGTTGGTGTCATCGAAACGCAGGTTGCACTGACCCTGATAGTCGCGGGCGATGCCGAAGTTCAGGCAGATGGATTTGGCGTGGCCGATATGGAGATAACCGTTCGGCTCCGGCGGGAAACGGGTATGCACGCTGCTGTGCTTACCGCTGGCCAGATCTTCATCAATGATCTGACGAATAAAGTTAGTTGGGCTGTTCGCCTGACTCATGGCTCACCTCAAAAATGCGTCACTGGCGGACGTTGTGCCGGCTGGCACCCTCATACCCCCGCCGTCAAGCCGGGTATGATCCCTCATTACGCGCCCTGCCTCAACCTGAATTTGGCCAATTCGGGTCATTGGCGCACCAAAAACGGCGAAACGGGAGAAATTGCAGAGATCCTGGTCAAAAAAAGCCCCGCACGGGGCGGGGTCTCAAGTGATGAAAAACAGACAAAAAACACACAACAAAGGTTCACACGCAGAGTCAACCTTTCCCAAACCCGATGGCCATCGACCTTGGGAAAGGCGGGTCTTGCGACCCACCTTGCGTTATGGATTGAAGGCTAGCTATCAGTTCAGCTCGGTGATGCGGCTGGTGCGCTTGCCATCGAAGCTGGTGGTACGCAGGTAGACCTTGCCATCCACGGTCGGCTTGGCGGCAGCGTCGTAGGCGCTCCAGCTCTTGCCATCCAGGCTGTACTGGATGGGCAGACCCGGCAGATCCACGTTCGCTTCCAGCACACCGTTCACCACCTTGGCACCCGGTACGGAGAGGCGATATTCCACCCCGGCCTGGTCCAGTTTGGGCAGCACTCGCTGACCCAGCACGTTGGCAAACTGGTTCCACTCCTTGTTCAGGGTGGCCTTGTTGACATGCTTGGTGGTGCCGGAGAACTCGCGACCCTTCACGTAATCGAGCTCGAAGCCGCCCTTGTGCCAGGCGCGCTCGGCCACGGAGAAGATGCGCGGATAGACCATGTATTCGTACTGGGCATCGGTGCGCACGGTTTCACTCCACTGCTGACCGGAGATCCCCTTGAACTTGACCGGATCCTGGTCACCCTTGGCCACGAAGGCGTTGCCGTCGCGGTCAACCGAGGTCTCGGCGTTCTGCGGCAGGTTTTCCGGGGCGAAGGCGAACACCTTGCGGGTGTCGTTGAAGCGGGTTGCCCAGTAGTAGCCGCGCTCGGCCGGGTGTACCTCGTTCGGGAAGTCGAAGTAGAGGTAATCCGGGTTGGAGAGCACCACGTCATAGCCCTTGTGCGCCCACTTCATCGCCTCGTTGAAACCACCCCAGTAGAGGGTTTCCCAGAAGTTGACCCGGGTCTTGTCGGTGGCGAATACGCTGGCATCCGTGGCGTACTTCAGGCCATCTTCCCACGCCTGCAGGGTGGAGAAGCCGTGGCCCTTGACCATCTCGCTCACTTCCTTGGCAAAGTAGACCGGCAGCTCGGCCACGTCCTTGATCTTGCCATCGTCGATCATCTTCTGGCACATGGGGGACTTGCCGAACGGCTTGTCCTGCTTGCTGGAGTCGACGTTGCCCTTCCAGGCCACCAGATCTTCTTTCTTGGTGACGGCCGGATCCTGGTAACCACCGCCCTGCATGATGTTCTTCGCCTCGTCACCACCGTAGTGCCAGGCGGTCAGCGGCTGGCCGGCGGCCTGGTGCATCTGGGCCACTTCGTCCATCACCTTGGCCACGAAGGTGGCGGCACCCGGCTGGCAGGGGTTGATGAAGGACATCTTGTCGTAGAACTGCACCGAGGTGACGTTGGAGGTATCGGCCGGGTCAGTCAGACGGAACTGGTTGGCCTCGGCCTCTTTGCCCTCGCTCATCAGACGCTTGTAGCGCGCCTCCATGGAGGCCACGGCGGCACGGGCGTGGGCCGGCATGTTGATCTCGGGGATCACGGTCACACCGCGCGCCTTGGCATAGCGTACCAGGTCGATGTAGTCCGCCTTGCTGTAGAAACCGGAGCCCTGGTTGTCGTTGGTCGGACCGGAGCCAAGCTGCGGCATCAGGCACTTGGTTTCGGACTCGTCGTGGCAACGCTGGCTGCCGACGTCGGTCAGCTCCGGCAGGCCCGGGATCTCCAGACGCCAGCCTTCATCGTTGGTCAGCCCCAGGTGCAGCACGTTGAGCTTCATGGCGGACATCTGGTCAACCAGCTTCTTCATGGTCTCCGGGCTTCTGAAGTGACGGGCCACGTCGGTCTGCATGCCACGGTATTCAAAGCGCGGCGCATCCTCGACGCTCATCTGGCTCACCAGCTTGTCGTCAACCCCCAGCAGAGAGATCAGGGACTGGGCGCCCCAGAAGGCGCCGTCAACGTCGTGCCCCTGAATGACGGTGCCCTTCTTGCCGATGGTCATGTCGTAGCCTTCGGCCTGCTTGAGCTTGCTGCCGAGCTTGATGGTGACCGGGTAGCCGGTGTCGGAGAGGGTAACACCCAGCTTGGTCAGTTGCGCCTTCAGGGCCTCGGCGCGATCGCTTGGCAGGTCAAGGGCATTGAGCTTGATGGTGGAGAAGTCGATTTGCGGGCCGGCCTTGACCACCTGCTTCATGGGGCTTGGCAGGATGCGGTCGTCAATCTTGCCGGCAGGCAGCAGGGTGCTGGTCTGGTTCGCGGCGAAACGGGTCTCGCTGTTCATCAGGATGTTGTTGTCATCCTTGGTGCGCTTCCAGCCATCGGCAGGCATCGGCTTCTCGTAGGTGCTGGCATCGTCGATGTTGCTCATGCTGGCCAGCACTTTCGGCTCGGCCCCTTCACTGGCGACATACCAGTTCGGCATGATGTCAGATTCGAACAATACCCAGTATTCCACCACCAGGGGCACCTCGACCGTGGCGTCCTTGGCAAAGCCCTGGAACTTATCGGTCGGCGTCAAACGATAGAGGTCGCCGGTCAGGTGGGTGATGGTGAACTGGTCGTTGTCCACCCGCTGGATGCGGCGGATGGAGGAGACATAGATGCTCCAGTCCTTGGAGGTGACGTCGGCACCGGTATTGGTCAGGTGCAGCTTGGCAACGCCGCAGCTCGCCCACTCGGAGCCCAGCGCCTGGCAGTCAAGACCGGCGCCGGCACCGTCATTGGTGACGACTTCGTACTTGACGACGAGGTTGCTGGCGAGGGCGTCGACCACCGCTTGCCTGGCAGCATCGGCTGCAAGTGCGGGACCGGCGAAAACGGTAGACATGGCAATGGCTAACAGAGAATGTTTCAAGTTCATAACTGCTGCTCTCATTTGAAGTAAAGGTTGGATTTTCTTGGCTTTTTTTATATGGGGCCCCGAGGCGGGGCCCTTAGTTATGTCAACAATGGACTTAGACTTGAGGTGAGCGAGTCGCTCGATTAACGCAGGGCTTTCATCTCACCGGCGATGATCTCGGCCAATGGGCCCAGAATCACCTGCAGGTTCTGCTCACCGAGCTTGACCACACCGGCCGCGCCCAGAGCTTTGAGCTTGCGCTCGTCAACGATGCTGCGGTCTTTCAGGGTCAGACGCAGACGGGTGATGCAGGCATCGATGGTCACCAGGTTCTCCTGACCACCCAGCACTTCCAGATACTGCTTGGCCAGCTCGGTGCGGTCGGTGGTTTGAGCCTGTACCGGTACGGCTTCGTCATCTTCACGACCCGGGGTTTTCAGGTTGAACTTGGCGATCACGGCGCGGAAGACCACGTAGTAGAGGCCGAAGAAGACCAGACCCTGTACCAGCAGCATGTACCACTGGGTCGCCAGCGGGTTGCGGCTGGAGAGCACCATGTCCACCAGACCGGCGCTGAAGCCGAAACCGGCGATCCAGTGCATGGAGGCTGCGATGAACACGGAGATACCGGTCAGCAGGGCGTGGATGACGTACAGTACCGGCGCCACGAACATGAAGGAGAACTCGAGCGGCTCGGTCACCCCGGTGAAGAAGGCGGCAAAGGCGGCAGCGATCATGATGGACGCAACCTTCTCTTTGTTCTCTTTCTTCGCGCTGTGATAGATGGCCAGCGCCGCACCCGGCAGACCGAACATCATGATGGGGAAGAAGCCGGCCTGGTACATGCCGGTCACACCCACGACAGCCTTGCCGGCGTCGATGGAGGACTGGCCACCCAGGAAGTTCGGGATGTCGTTGATGCCGGCCACGTCGAACCAGAACACGGAGTTCAGGGCGTGGTGCAGACCGACCGGGATCAGCAGACGGTTGAAGAAGGCATAGATGCCGGCACCGGTGGAGCCCATGCTGACGATGGATTCACCGAAGCTCACCAGGCCACCGTAGATGACCGGCCAGACGGCCATCAGGATGAAGGAGACGACGATCATCACCACGGAGGTCACGATCGGCACCAGACGACGACCGGAGAAGAAAGCCAGCGCCTTGTGCAGCTCCACGCTGCTGAAGCGGTTGTAGAGCTCGGCGGCGATGACACCACACAGGATGCCGACGAACTGGTTGCTGATCTTGGCAAAGGCTGCCGGCACCTGGTCGGCCGGGATACCCTTGATCTGGGCCACGGCGCCCGGGCTCAGCAGAGTGGTGACCACCAGGAAGCCGACCAGACCGGCCAGCGCGGCGGAACCGTCTTTATCCTTGGACATGCCGTAAGCGACGCCGACGGCGAACAGAATGGGCATACTGTCGATGATGGCGGCGCCCGCCTTGATCAGAAACGCAGCCAGAGGGCTTCCGCCACCCCAACCGTTCGGGTCAATCCAGTAGCCAATCCCCATCAGGATCGCGGCGGCAGGCAATACCGCTACCGGCACCATCAGGGCACGGCCGATCTTTTGCAAATAACCGAGAATGTTCACGGTTCCTCTCCTTAGTTGGTGTTTTTCTAGAAATTAAGTGCTTATCACGTTCGACGCATAAGCCATCAAGGCTTGATTGGCAGTCTATGTGTTTTATTTCGCTGCGCAAATTAATAAACCAGCTTTCGTGATCATTATCACTCAACAGAGATAAAGGTAGCCGATAGATGTGGCTTAGTTCGCAATCTTTATTTACGCTATAAAACAACTTGAATCCGTGTCTGGTCCCTTGCCGTCACTCCCTGTGCGGCAACCGTACTGAGGTATATAGAATGCGCCTGATCCCGTTGAAGTCTGCCAGCCAGGTGGGTCTCTGGTCTGCCCGTTACATCGTTGACCGCATCAATGCGTTCAAACCCACTGCCGAGCGCCCCTTCGTGCTGGGTCTGCCCACTGGCGGCACCCCGCTCAACACCTACAAGCGCCTGATTGAGCTGCATAAAGCCGGCGAGGTGAGCTTCCAGAACGTGGTCACCTTCAACATGGACGAGTACGTGGGACTGCCCAAGGAACATCCGGAGAGCTACCACAGCTTCATGCACAACAACTTCTTCAATCACGTGGACATTCGCCCGGAAAACATCAACATCCTCAATGGCAACGCCGAGGATCTGGTGGCCGAGTGCCAGCGCTACGAAGACAAGATCAAGTCCTACGGCAAAATCCACCTGTTCATGGGCGGCGTCGGCAATGACGGCCACATCGCCTTCAACGAACCGGCCTCTTCCCTGGCTTCCCGTACCCGGGTCAAGACCCTGACCGAAGACACCCGCATCGCCAACTCCCGCTTCTTTGGCGGCGACATGGAGCAGGTGCCCAAGCTGGCCCTGACCGTGGGTGTCGGCACCCTGATGGACGCCGAAGAGATCCTGATCCTGGTGGTCGGTCACGCCAAGGCCCAGGCCCTGCAGGCCACCGTGGAGGGTAGCGTCAACCACATGTGGACCATCTCCACCCTGCAACTGCATCCGAAAGGGATTGTGGTGTGCGACGAACCTTCCACCATGGAGTTGAAGGTCAAGACGGTGCGCTACTTCCAGCAACTGGAAGCCGACAACATCAAACACCTCTGAGGAGCCCCCATGTACGCTCTGACTAATTGCACTCTCTACACCGGCAGCTGCGTGCTGACCGGTTATGGCGTGGTCATCGATGGCGACAAGATTGTCGCCATCTCCCGCCAGGCAGAACTGCCCGCCGGCATCGAGCAGATTGACCTCCAGGGCGCCAACCTCAGCGCCGGCTTCATCGACGTGCAGCTCAACGGCTGCGGTGGCGTCATGTTCAACGGTCACATCACCACGGACACCCTGGCCACCATGCAGGCGGCCAACCTGAAATCCGGGACCACCAGCTTCCTGCCGACCCTGATCACCAGCCCGGATGCGGACATGAAGCAGGCCGTTGCCGTCACCCGCGACTACATGGCCGCCCACCCCAACGAGGTGCTTGGCGTCCATCTGGAAGGGCCCTATACCAACCTCAAGCGCAAAGGGATCCACCCGGCCGAACAGATCCGTCAACCCGCCGACGAGATGATCGACTTCTTCTGCAACAACGCAGACGCCATCGCCAAGATCACCCTGGCGCCGGAGCGCAACAAGCCCGAGCACATCCGCCGTCTGGTGGAAGCCGGCATCCTGGTCTCCGCCGGCCACACCGCCGCCAACTACGACCAGGCCATGGCGGGCTTTGACAACGGCATGCGCTTTGCCACCCACCTCTACAACGCCATGACCCCGACCCTGAACGGTCGCGAGCCCGGCGTGGTCGGTGCCATCTACGATCGCAAGGATGTCTATGCGGGCATCATCGTCGACGGCCACCACGTACACTGGGCCAACGTGCGCCTGGCGCACAGGATGCTGGGGGAGCGGCTGGTGCTGGTCACCGATGCCACCGCGGCGGCAGGTGCACCGGAAGGCTTTGAGAAATTTGATTTTTGCGGCGCAACCGTCTATTTCCGCGATGGTCAGTGCGTCGATGAGAATGGTACACTCGGTGGCTCCGCCCTCACCATGATCGAAGGGGTGGAAAATCTGGTCAAACAGGTCGGATTGCCGCTCGACGAAGCACTGAGAATGGCCACCCTTTACCCCGCTCGCGCCATTGGATGGGACTCGCGTCTCGGTAGTATCCAGGTCGGAAAAATTGCCAACCTCACCGTCTTTGATCAGGCCTTCGCGGTCTGCGGGACCGTGGTTAACGGACACTACACAACACAGTGACACTATGACTGGCGGACAAATAGCAAACGTAGATCTTATCAAGCAGGTAAACAGTGCGGTCGTCTATCGCCTCATTGACCTGCAGGGGCCCATCTCGCGGGTCAAAATTGCCGAGTTGAGTCAGCTGGCCCCGGCCAGCGTGACCAAGATAACCCGGCAACTGATCGAGCACGGTCTCATCAGGGAAACCTCGCCGCAAGCCTCCACTGGCGGGCGCCGCGCCATCTCCCTGACCACCATCAAGCATCGCTTCCAGTTTGTGTCCGCCAAGCTGGGTCGCGGCTACCTGCAGCTCTCCCTGTATGACCTCGACGGCAAGGAGCTCGATCAACACATCACCCAGGTGACCGAGATCGAGCAGCAACCCGTGGTGGACATGCTGCTGCGGGAGATTGGCGCCTTCATCGACGCCAATCAGGATCGCAGCCGCAACCTCATCAGCATCGCGCTGACCATGCCGGGTCTGGTCAACCCGGAATCCGGCATGGTCATCTACACCCCCACCTACCAGATCCGCAACCTGGGGCTCGCCAAGCTCCTGGAGCACCACTTCAACCTCCCCTGCTACGTGGGCAACGACACCCGTTCGCTGGCGCTGGCCGAACACTTCTTCGGCGAGTCCCGCGACTGCATGGACTCCATCTTGGTGAGTGTCCACCAAGGGACGGGATCTGGCATCATCACCAAGGGCAAGGTGTTTCTCGGCCAGAACCGCAACGTCGGTGAAATAGGCCACATCCAGGTCGAACCGCTCGGCAAGCGCTGCCACTGCGGCAACTTCGGCTGCCTCGAGACCATCGCCTCCAACGAGGCCATCGTCGACAAGGTGAAGGAGCTCATCAGCCGCGGTCACCTGAGTTCGCTGCAAGAGAAGCACATCACCATCCAGGAGGTGTGCAAGGCGGCGGTGGCCGGTGACGAGCTGGCCCGCAGCGTGATCGAGAACGTGGGGGAGCACCTGGGGCGCGCCATCGCCATCACGGTCAACCTGTTCAACCCCCAGAAGGTGCTCATCGCCGGTGAAATCACCGCCGCCGAAGAGATCCTGATCCCGGCCATCCGCCGCTGCGTCGAACACCAGTCTCTGCCAAGTTTCCATCGCGGCCTGCCCATCGTGAAGGCGCGCTTCCAGAACCAGCCCACCATCGGCGGCTTCGCCCTGGTCAAGCGCTCCCTGCTGGAAGGGGATCTGCTGCAGATCATCATGGAGCAGAAGTAGGCCCACCCCTTCGGATACGAAAACGGCAGCCAGTGGCTGCCGTTTTTTTATGGTCTGTTATCGCCGGTTCACCCCGCTCTACAAGGTTTGAACAGAGCGTAGGTTCGATTAGCCCCGTAGCGGCGTAATCGGACGCCGTGGTTCACCCTGCCCGGCACGGTTTGAACAGATCCAGCTTGCCGTCATAGACCTGGGTCTGCACGTCCATGATGCCGAGCATGGAGTGAAACAGGTTGTCGTGGGAGAAGCGCTTGCTGGCTGCCTCCTGTTGCAGGCAATCCAGATTGAGCTGACGGTCTGCCTGCAACTGGGGAGAGAACCAGGTCAGGAGCGGCACCCGGGTCTGATCGTCCGGTGCGAACTTGTAGGGGGTGCCGTGCAGATAGAGCCCCATGGCGCCGAGGGATTCGCCGTGATCCGACAGATAGACCAGCCCCACGTTGTACTGGCTCTCCAGGCTCTTGAGCTTGTCGATGAGCTGGGCCAGCACCTTGTCGGTGTAGCGGATGGTGTTGTCATAGGTGTTCACCAGCTCTTCGTTGCTGCAGTTCTCGATGTCGCTGCGCGGGCAGTCCGGCAGGAAGACGCGATCGGCGGCCGGGTAGCGGCGATAGTAGGTCGGACCGTGGCTGCCCATCAGGTGGAAGGCCACCAGCTTGCTGCCCTGCTTGCCCTGCATGTCGGCGATCTGCTGATCCAGCCCCTGCAACAGCACCTCGTCATGACAGGCATTGCCGGAGCAGTATGCGGGGAATGCCTTGGGCTCAATCTCGATGGTGGGGACGTTTTTGCACACCCCCTTGCAGCCGCCGTCGTTTTCCTTCCAGAGCACCGAGATCCCGGCATGTTGCAGCACGTCCAGCAAGCCGTCCTGGGACTGGGCCCTGGCCTCGTCATAGCCGCGCCGGGTCATGTTCGAGAACATGCAGGGCACGGAGAGCGCCGTGGCGGTGCCGCAGGAGCGCACGTTCCTGAACGAGACCACATTGGCCTCCTTCTCGGTGAAGCCGTTGGTCTCCTTCTCGTAGCCGTTGAGGGAGTAGTTCTGGCTGCGGGCCGTCTCCCCCACCACCAGGAACATCAGGGTCGGCTTCTCATGCTGGCCGATCACCCTGGCATCGGTGCCGATCTGCTGGTAGGGAATGGGAGTGGCGAAGACCACATCCCGGGCGTACTTGTAGAGCCCATGCACATAGTTGGCGGGCACTATCTCCTTGCCGAGGGACTTGTTGTTGCGCCCGACCGAGGCGTAATCCTGGTAATAGAGGGCGGCAGCCCCCATCAGAAACAGCAAGGAGAGGGCGATGGAACCGAGGCGCAGACCCAGTCCCTTGTACCAGGGACGGGGGTACTCAATCTTCACCCACAGCAGGACCAGCACCGGCAGCAGGCCGGTCAGCAGGAACCAGAGCACCACGGAGCCGTTGAGGTAGGAGCCCGCCTCCCCGCTGTTGGTCTCGATGATGTTCTGCATCATGCCCATGTCGAAGATCACCCCGTACTTGAGCATGGCGTAGCTGACCAGGGAGCCGGTCAGGATGAGCAAGGCGAAAAAGGGCTTGAGCAGATAACGGAAGGTAAAGGGCAGGAACACCGCGTTGAGGGCCGCCACCAGTACCAGGGGAATGGAAAGGACAAACCCCGCCTTGACGTGTTCAAGGGCGCTGAGAATGCGATAAAAGTGCAGGAAAATGGGCCAGTTGAAGACCAGTGCAAACAGCAGCACCAGCAACAGATTGACCTTCATCACTCCCAGAGTGAGACGCATAGAGAGACTCCGACAAACCAGTGGAACTAACAACCTGCCAGCAGGCTTCGTGGTGACCATCCCGACACTCGGCCCTGAAAAACAGGACAAGAGCCAGGGAGGTCCAGATACGGGGTCATCCTAGGACGGCAAACTTAAGCGAACATTAAGAGAGGAAATCGAACCACAAGGGGAGGTGCGCGGTCTGGCACATAAAAAAACGGCAGCCCGGGCTGCCGTTTTTGCGAAGGTAAACAAGGTGTCGCACCTGTGTGTTCGCGAACCTGAACAGGGTCGCGAGAGGCCGGCGATCTCGCCGGAGCCGGGGAAGAGGACCGTTATGGCCTTCTCCCTCTTGCTCTGGGGGATCACAGGGTCGCGGCGATCTCGTCGGAGCCAGGGCAGAGGACCGTTGTGGTCGCCCTCCCCTTGCCCTGGGGGATCACAGGGTCGCGGCGATCTCGTCGGAGATGGAGCCGTTGTGGTACACCTCCTGCACATCGTCCAGATCTTCCAGCATGTCGATGAGGCGCATCAGCTTGGGCGCGGTCTCGGCATCCAGTTCCGCCTCGGTGGAGGGGATCATGGTCACTTCGGCGCTCTCGGGCTTGAAGCCGGCAGCTTCCAGACCGTCCAGCACGGTGCCGAAGTCGTTCGGGGTGGTGTAGACCTCTATGGTGCCATCTTCTTCGGTCACCACGTCGTCGGCACCGGCTTCCAGCGCGGCGTCCATCAGGGCGTCTTCATCGGCGCCCACGAAGGTCAGCACCCCCTTCTTGGTGAACAGATAGGCCACGGAGCCGTCGGTCCCCAGGTTGCCGCCGCACTTGCTGAAGGCGTGACGCACTTCGGCCACGGTACGGTTGCGGTTGTCGGTCAGGCACTCCACCATGACGGCGGAACCGGCCGGGCCGTACCCTTCGTACACGATGGTCTCGAGCTGCTCGCCGTCACCGCCGCCGGCCCCACGGGCGATCGCGCGGTTGATGGTGTCGCGGGTCATGTTGCTGGTCAGGGCTGCCGCCACCGCCGCACGCAGGCGGGGGTTGTTGGCAGGATCCGCATCACCCAGACGCGCGGAGGTGGTGATTTCGCGGATCAGCTTGGTGAAGATCTTGCCGCGCTTGGCGTCTTGCGCCGCCTTGCGGTGTTTGATGTTGGCCCATTTACTGTGACCTGCCATAGGGACTCTCCGTTATATTTCAATCAATTAGAGAATTATTGGGCTGACCGCATTAGCGGCCAGTCCCTTTCTTATTTGTTGCCTTTAAACACCGACTCGTCTTTGACGGTGGTCGCAATCGCCAGCTCGCCCAGCTGGGTCGGGTTGGCAAAGCTCGGGGCGTCCGTCATCAGACAGGCGGCCGCCGTGGTTTTCGGGAAGGCGATGACATCCCGGATGTTGTCGGTGCCAGTCAGCAGCATGCTGAGGCGGTCCAGACCAAACGCCAGGCCGGCGTGGGGCGGGGTGCCGTATTTCAGGGCATCCAGCAGGAAGCCGAACTTCAGGCGCTGCTCGTCCGGGGTGATCCCCAGGATGTCGAACACGGTGGCCTGCATCTCGCTGTTGTGGATACGCACAGAGCCGCCACCCACTTCGTAGCCGTTGATCACCATGTCGTAGGCGTTGGCGTAAGCGCCCACCGGGTTCGCTTTCAGCTCGCTCGGGCCCAGGTTGCTCGGGGCGGTGAAGGGGTGGTGCATGGCCGCCAGACCGCCTTCGCCGTCTTCCTCGAACATGGGGAAGTCGATGACCCAGAGCGGCTTCCAGACGTTCTCCACCAGACCCAGATCGCGGCCCACCTTGAGGCGCAGGGCGCCCATGGCGTCGCACACCACTTTCTTGGAGTCGGCGCCGAAGAAGATGATGTCGCCATCCATCGCGCCGGTGCGGGCCAGGATCTCGCGCACGATGGCGTCAGAGAGGAACTTGGCCACCGGGGACTGCACGCCCTCGAGGCCGCTGGCCGCGTCGTTGACCTTCATCCAGGCCAGGCCCTTGGCACCGTAGATGCCGACGAACTTGGTGTACTCGTCGATCTGCTTGCGGGACAGCTCCGCGCCACCCGGTACCTTCAGGGCCGCCACACGGCCTTTCGGATCCTTGGCAGGACCGGCGAACACGGCGAACTCCACCTCGGTCAAGAGATCTGCCACGTCCACCAGCTCCATCGGCAGGCGCAGGTCCGGCTTGTCGGAGCCGAAGCGGCGCATGGCCTCGTCGAAGGTCATGATGGGGAAGTCACCCAGGTCCACGTTCAGGATGTGCAGCCAGAGCTTGCGGATCATCTCTTCCATGATTTCACGCACCTGGGGCGCGGTCATGAAGGAGGTCTCCACGTCGATCTGGGTGAATTCCGGCTGGCGGTCGGCACGCAGGTCTTCGTCGCGGAAGCACTTGACGATCTGGTAGTAGCGGTCGAAGCCGGACATCATCAGCAACTGCTTGAACAGCTGGGGGGACTGCGGCAGGGCGTAGAACTTGCCCTTGTGCACGCGGCTCGGCACCAGGTAGTCACGGGCCCCTTCCGGGGTCGCCTTGGTCAGCATCGGGGTCTCGATGTCGAGGAAGCCGTGCTCGTCCATGAAGCGGCGCACGAAGGCACTGGCCTTGGCACGGGTCTTCAGGTACTTGGCCATCTCGGGACGACGCAGGTCCAGGTAGCGGTACTTGAGGCTCACCTCTTCGCTGTTGACCTGGTTGAAGTCAAGGGGCAGCGGCTCGGCACGGTTGATGATGGTCAGCTCGTGGGCGAACACCTCGATGGCACCGGTGGCCATGTCGCTGTTGCGCTGGGAGTCGGGGCGGGTACGCACCACACCGGTCACCTGGATGCAGAACTCGCCGCGCAGCTCGGAGGCCAGGGCAAAGGCGTCCGGCTTGTCCGGATCGAAGAACACCTGCACGATGCCCTCGCGGTCGCGCATGTCGATAAAGATGAGGCCGCCGAGATCACGACGACGATGGACCCAACCGCACAATGTAATGGTCTGCCCGGCATGGGCCTCATTGACCTGTCCGCAATAGATAGAGCGCATGGACTTCTTCCTTCGAAATGGTAGAGAGACGGTTCATCCTGGGTCGCCGGGCACGACTGGCAAGCACCGTCTGTCTCACAGCTGGCCAGATCCTGCTTCTTGCCCGGTTTGAAATCTGTCTCGGGTCATCCGGCTCCCCGAGCCGGATTCTTGCCGCCGTCCCAGGCATGCCCCCGCTCCCGACCGGGATGACGAGTGGGCGCCGGGGTATCGGCTGGCGTCGTTGTCTGGCCACTGCCGGGCCGCGATCATCGTCACCCGGGGGCTCGGTCGCGCGCATTACGACAATGTGGCAAACAAAAGGGTTGGCATTATAGAGGAAAACCTCCATTTGGGTAAAATGGCCCGCAGCCCCCTTTACCCTGTTTTTTGTTGTTCTGGCGCAAAAAGGAGGGCAAAAGTGCGCCAACCTGCCGACAGGAACCATCATGAGCCTCTATTTGGGCCTGCCCCAGTGGTCACACCCGGCCTGGCCCGGCCAGTTGCTGGGGATGAATGCCAGGCCCGCCGAGCACCTCGCCGACTATGCCAGGGTGTTCAACTCCGTGGAGGGCAACACCACCTTCTACGCCTCGCCGACCCCGGAGACGGTGCAGCGCTGGGCCGATGCGGTCCCCGACCACTTTCGCTTCAGCTTCAAGTTTCCCAAGGAGATCAGCCACCAGAGCGATCTGGTGAGCGTGGACAAACAGGTGACGGCCTTCATCCGCCTGCTGGCCCCCTTGCATGACAAGCTGGGGCTGCTCAAGCTGCAACTGCCCGCCCGCTTCGGGCCAGAGGGGCTGGCCCGTCTGGATGCCTTCTTCGCGCGGCTGCCCCAGGATTTCACCTATGCCCTCGAGGTGCGCCACCCCGATTTCTTCGCCAAGGGGGAGGCGGAACGGGCCCTCAACCGGATGCTGATGGCGCGGGGCATCAATCGCATCATGCTCGACAGCCGCCCGCTCTTCTCGGTGCCCGCCACCACGGCCGCCATGATCGATGCCCAGGGCAAGAAACCCAGGTTGCCGGTCCATCTGCTGGCCACGGGGGGGGCCCCGGTGGTGCGCCTGATTGGTTTGCCTCAAATCGAGGACAATCACCCTTTTTTGCCACCATGGTTGCCACATTGGAAACAATGGCTCCAGGAGGGCAAGGATCTCTACCTCTTTGTTCACACCGCCGACAATGCCCGGGCCCCCGAACTCGCACGGCAGATCAGCCGCCTGCTCGGCCAGGAGATGGCCCCCTGGCCGGGAGAAAACGATCGCGCCCGCCAGGGGGTGCTGCCCTTTTGAGCGACCCCCTCCCCGCCCCTTCTCCATCCCCAAAAAAAGCCGCTTTTTTTGTGGTCCCACCGGGGTTGGCGTCAAGACAAACGCCCGCCTTTCCTCTACACTAGCGTCCCAAGTAAGGTCCCGGGCCTGGGTGCATGGCAATGCGTTGCCCACCCCAGCCCGGCACCCTGAGGGCCCGGACCATGGCCCGTTGCGAACAGGGGCAGCCCGAAGGATCCCGGAGCAAGCCACCCCGTTCGTCAACCGGTGACGACGCCATTTCGATGCCCGTCCACCCAAGATTCAATTGAATAAAACAGCCGCCCACCACACCGGCTGTCAGGTTGCGTCAGCATGCACGATCAGATTTTTGCCGCCCCTATCGCCCGTCTGGGAGACTTCTGCTTTGACGAGCAGGTCGTCGACGTCTTCCCCGACATGATCCAGCGCTCGGTGCCCGGTTACAGCAACATCATCTCCGCCATCGGCATGATGGCCGCCCGCTACGCCCAGCCCCAGAGCCGCCTCTACGATCTCGGCTGCTCCCTCGGCGCCGCGACCCAGGCCATGCGCCGCCACGTCACCCAGCCCGGTTGCCACATCACGGCGGTGGATCTCTCCCACCCCATGATCGAGCGGGCCCGCGCCCACCTCTCGGGCTTCAAGTCCGAGGTACCGGTGGAACTCATCGAGGCGGACATCTGCGGCATCCCCATCGAGAACGCCTCCGTGGTGGTGCTCAACTTCACCCTGCAGTTCGTCGCCCCCGAGAAGCGGGCCGCCCTCATCGCGCGCATCTTTGACGGCCTGCGCCCCGGCGGCATCCTCATCCTGAGCGAGAAGTTCCGCTTCGATGACGAGCAGGTCAACGAGCTGCTCATCGACTTGCACCTCGACTTCAAGCGGGCCAACGGCTACAGCGAGCTGGAAATCAGCCAGAAGCGCACCGCCCTTGAGAACGTGATGCGCACCGACACCCTGGCGGTCCATCAGGCGCGCCTGCGGGACGCCGGCTTCACCCACCTGGACCTCTGGTTCCAGTGCTTCAACTTCGGCTCCATGATTGCCATCAAAGCCAGCGACACCAACTAAGCCATGATCGATTTCGCCCATTTTTATCAACTGATCGCCAAGAACCGGTTGAGCCACTGGCTGCACACCCTGCCCGCCCAGCTGCACGCCTGGCAGCACGACAACCTGCACGGGGATCTGCCGCGCTGGAACCGCGCCCTCGCCAAGCTGCCCGTCGTGGCCCCCGGCCGGATCGAGCTCAAAGAGCGGGTCGCCATCGGCGGCCCCGATAGCCTGGGAGAGGGTGAGCGCAAGAAGACCGAGAGCCTGTTGCGCCAGCTCATGCCCTGGCGCAAGGGCCCCTTCCATGTGCACGGCATCCACATCGACACCGAGTGGCGCTCCGACTGGAAGTGGGATCGGGTGCTGCCCCACATCAGCCCGCTCCAGGGCCGCTACGTGCTGGACGTGGGCTGCGGCAGCGGCTACCACCTCTGGCGCATGGTGGGGGAAGGGGCGAAACTGGCGGTCGGCATCGACCCGAGCCCGCTGTTCCTCTGCCAGTTCGAAGCCATTCGCCACTTCATGGACAACGACCAGCGCGCCCACCTGCTGCCGCTCGGTATCCAGGATCTGCCGGATCTGCGGGCCTTTGACACCGTCTTCTCCATGGGGGTGCTCTATCATCGCAAGTCCCCCATCGAGCACATCGAGCAGTTGCGCAACCAGCTCAAAGACGATGGGGAGCTGGTGCTCGAGACCCTGGTGGTGGACGGCGACGAAAACCAGGTGCTGATGCCCTCCGATCGCTACGGCAAGATGCGCAACGTCTGGTTCCTCCCCTCGAGCGCGGCCCTCACACGCTGGGTCGAGCGCTGCGGGTTCACCGATGTGCGCATCGTCGACGAGAATATGACCAGCACCGACGAACAGCGTCGTACCGACTGGATGATTAACGAGTCCCTGAGTGACTATCTGGATCCACACAATCCTGCACTCACGGTCGAAGGATACCCGGCACCCAAACGTGCCGTACTGATCGCCAGAAAGGCCAAAGACTAGCCGATGGCGGCTGTGGAAGTTACACTGACCCAATTCCAGGAAGCACAGTTAAATGAATGACATGAAAAGCAAATTAAAAGGAATGACCCTGCTCTCCCTGCTCAGTCTCGGCGGGTGTGTCAGTATGGAAAAAGCCCCCCCGGCCCCGACCCTGACGCTGGCCGAGCTGCGCAACGAGATCTCGTTGAGCGAGCAACGTCTGCAAACATCCATGGAACAGCAACAGAAGCAGTATGTGCAGCAACAGCACCTGCTGGTTCAGCTCAACACCGATGTCACCAACATGAAAGAGTCCGTGAAGAAAGTCGACAGCAAGCTGGCTACCCTGCCTCCCGAGCCGCCCAAGGCCATGCCCATTCCCACCGAGAAGTGCCCGGCGCCGAGCCAGGGCCACACCGTCGATGGCAAGCTGCTGGTGGGTGAAGCGGAGTGGATCTGGGTTGACGCCGCCAACGACGCCTTCCAGGCCCGGGTCGACACCGGCGCCACCACCTCCTCCATCAGCGCTCAGGAGATCACCATCTTCGAGCGCAACGGCAAGAACTGGGTGCGCTTCTTCCTGAGCCACCAGGAGATGGACGACAAGATCCAGATTGAAGCGCCCCTGGTGCGTCACGTGCGGGTCCGTCAGGCTTCCGCCGACGATCTCGACCGTCGCCCCGTGGTCCGCCTCGCCGTGCGCATCGGCGACATGACCGAGAAGGCCGAATTTACCCTGAAGGACCGCAGCGACATGACCTTCCCCGTGCTGCTGGGCCGTGAATTCCTCAAAGACATCGCCGTGGTCGACGTGGCCCGCGAATATATCCAACCCAAACCCAAGCTCAAGGATGTGAAATAATCCATGGTTTCCCGTAAGCCGTTCTATCTGCTGGTCGCCCTGCTCTACATCGTCGGCCTGGGGATGACCTTCTATCATCACATCGCGCTGGACGTCCCGCTCACGCCGGGTGAAAAGCGCCAGATCTGGTCCATCGAAGCCAAGCTCGAGTTCGAGGCCACCGGCGAGCCGGTGATCGCCTCCCTGGCCATTCCGGGCACCCAGCCCGGCTTCACCCTGATGAACGAGAACGCCGCGAGCCCGGGCTATGGTCTGTCGTTCGTGGAAAAAGACGGGGATGCCCGCGCCGAGTGGTCCATCCGCGCCGCCTCCGGCCGTCAGGAGCTCTACTACCGGGTCGACATGATGGCCGATGCTCATGCCAAGCCCGCCGCCAACCCGCAGCCGCCCGCCATCGAGAAGCAGATCGAGAGCGAGCCCTACGCCACGGCCATGAAGCAGATCCTGGAGCGCGCCCAGGAGCGCTCCGCCGACGGCTACACCCTGACCCGCGAGATCATCAAGGAGATCGAGAAGCAGGAACAGAATGCCGAGCTGCTCAAGTCCCACAAGAGCCGCGCCAATCTGATTGCCGAGCTGCTCAACAACGCGGACGTCCCGGCCCGGGTGGTTCACGCCCTCAGCCTGGAAGATGGCCGTCGCCGTCAGGAGCTGGTGGATTACCTGCAGGTCTTCAACAGCCCGACCGACTACAAGCTGTTCAACCCGCAAAGCGGTGAACAGGGTCAACCGGCCAACCTGCTGCTGTGGGAGTACAACTCCGGCGCCCTCCTGGACGTCACCGGCGGTCACAACTCCCGCGTCACCTTCTCGATGATCGAGCAGGAGCAACCGGTCAACGTGGCCCTGGCCCAGAAGTTCGAAAAATCCGAGATGATGAACTTCTCCATCCACAGCCTGCCCCTGGAAGAGCAAGCCCTGTTCAAGGGTCTGCTGCTCATCCCCATCGGCGTGCTGATGGTGGTGTTCCTGCGGGTCATCGTGGGGATCAAGACCTCCGGCACCTTCATGCCGGTGCTGATCGCGGTCGCCTTCATCCAGACCTCGCTGGTCACCGGCCTCATCGGCTTCCTGCTGATCGTCGGCACCGGCCTGGTGATCCGTTCCTACCTCTCCAGGCTCAACCTGCTGCTGGTCGCCCGAATATCGGCGATCATCATCATGGTGATCTCGATGATCGGCATCTTCTCGGCGTTCGCCTTCAAGCTGGGGCTGACCGACGGCATGAAGATCACCTTCTTCCCGATGATCATCCTCTCCTGGACCATCGAACGCATGTCCATCCTGTGGGAAGAAGAGGGTCCCAAAGAGGTGTTCCGCCAGGGCGGCGGCTCCCTGCTGGTGGCGGTCATCGCCTACCTGGCCATGGACAACGAGCTCATTCGTCACCTCACCTTCAACTTCCTCGGCCTGCAGCTGGTGCTGATGGCGACCGTGCTGTTGATGGGTAACTACACCGGCTACAAGCTGAGCGAACTCAAGCGCTTCAAGCCGCTGGTGGACGAGATGAAGTCTGGTGCCACCCCGGGTAAGGACAAGTAACAGATGTGGTTCTGGCAGAAATACACCAGTCCGTGGAGTCTGTCCCAGGCAGGCATCCTCGGCATGAACAAGCGCAACCACTCCTACATCAGCCGCTACAACCCGCGCCGCCTCTATCCGCTGGTGGATGACAAGCTCAAGACCAAGCGCATCGCGCTGGATGCGGGGGTGACGGTGCCTGAACTCATCGGCACCATCCGCGAGCAGCACGACGTGACTCGCATCACCGAGCTGGTGAAGGACTGGCCGGGCTTCTGCATCAAGCCGGCCCGCGGCTCCGGCGGCAAGGGGATCCTGGTGATCCTGCGCCAGGAGGACGGCCTCTTCTACAAGCCCAACGGCAGCGCCGCCAACGGCCAGGATCTGGAGCGCCATGTCTCCAACATCCTGGCGGGGCTCTATTCCCTCGGCGGCAAGCCCGACGTGGCGCTGGTGGAAGGGCTCATCAACTTCGACGACGTGTTCGACGGCTACTCCTTCGAAGGGGTCCCCGATGCCCGGGTGATCATCTTCAAGGGGTTCCCGGTGATGGCCATGATGCGCCTCTCCACCTCGGCTTCCGATGGCAAGGCGAACCTGCACCAGGGCGCCGTGGGGGTGGGCCTGTGCCTGCGCACCGGCCGCGCCCTGCGGGCGGTGCAGTTTGGCAACCCGCTGCGCCACCACCCGGACACCGGCCTGGATCTCTATGATCTGAAGGTGCCCCACTGGGACACCCTGCTCAACCTGGCGGCCTCCTGCTACGAGATGTCCGGTCTTGGCTACATCGGGACCGACATGGTGCTGGACAAGTTCCGCGGCCCCATGCTGCTGGAGCTCAACGCCCGTCCGGGCCTTGCCATCCAGATCGCCAACGGTCGCGGCCTGGTGCCCAACCTCAAGACCATCGAGAAGCTGGGTCAGGTCAAGATGAACGTGGAGCAGCGGGTCAACTTCGCCAAGGATCACTTCGGTATCTTCGACGAATAGTTCACCCCCCTTCTGCAAAAACGCGCCCACCGGCGCGTTTTTTTATGGCCGCTCCTGCGCGCAGGGCGCTCCGCCCGAAGACCGATCCCCGTCACATCCCATGGCGGCCCCCCTTCAATGACGCGGCACAAGGGGATAAGCTCCCGACCAATGAGGGGTGACCAGCCCATCGGTGCAGGCCACCCCATGTGCGTGAGGCAGTGCGCCTGCCAGGGGGCACCGATTTGTCGGCGACAACGGGGCTTCTCGATGGTAGATTAATCAAATCAAATAGATAGCATCGATCGGGTTTCTCCTATGCAACGTTGGCCCAGCCTGAAGCAGCTCCAGTATCTGGTCGCTCTGGACGAGCACAAGAATTTCAACCGCGCCGCCAAGGCCTGCCATGTCAGCCAGTCGACCCTGAGTACCGGGATCCAGACCCTGGAGGACATGATGAACCTGCAACTGGTAGAACGGGATCACAAGAGCTTCATCATGACGCCGGTCGGCATGGAAATCGTGGCGCGGGCGCGCAACCTGCTCTCCGACGCCCGGGATCTGATGGAGCTGGGACAGCAGCAGGGGGGCGTCATGCACGGCACGGTGCGCCTGGGCTGCATCCCCACCATCGCCCCCTTCCTGCTGAGCAAGCTGCTGCAGGTGTGCGGCAAGGCCTATCCGGATCTGGAGCTGCTGCTGCGGGAAG
The DNA here is from genome assembly GCF_040907815.1 of Aeromonas sp. s6. Taxonomy (NCBI): domain Bacteria; kingdom Pseudomonadati; phylum Pseudomonadota; class Gammaproteobacteria; order Aeromonadales; family Aeromonadaceae; genus Aeromonas; species Aeromonas sp. s6. The sequence goes on along the minus strand of NZ_JBFOCN010000072.1, from coordinate 90,879 downwards.
ACACCACCACCAATCTGCTCAAGCAGCTGGAGCAGGGGCAGCTCGATCTGCTGATCCTGGCGCTGCCGGTGGAGATCGGCGGCTTCCACAGCAAGACCGTCGGCCAGGATCCCTTCCACATGGTGATGCCCTCCCACATGGCGGCGGGCCTGCACATGCCGTTCGACTACAAGGAGCTGCCCAACCAGAGCATCTTCCTGCTGGAGCGGGAGCACTGCCTGACGGAGCACGCGGTGAGCGCCTGCCGGCTGCGGGACAAGAGCAAGATCAACCCCTTCGCCGCCACCAGCCTGCACACCCTGGTGCAGATGGTGGGGGCCGGTCTTGGCACCACCTTCCTGCCCCAGATGGCCATAGATGCGGGCATCCTCGACAACACGGACCTGGTGGCCATCCCCCTGCCCGGGGAGAAACCCTATCGGGAGATAGGCCTGGTGTGGCGCCCCAGCACCACCCGGGTGCAGACCTTCTACAAGATTGCCGAGCTGCTGACGCCGCTCATTACCCCCAAACCGGCGGGGTGATCCGGTGGCTGCCCCACAGGCGGCCACTCCTCAATGCCGTTGTCATTCAGGTTCCAGGCAGGATCATCGTCTATGATGAACCCCGTGCCCTATCAAGGAGTTGAGATGTTTCGCACCTTGCTGCTGCCCCTGCTGGCCCTGCTTCTCGCCGCCTGCTCCAGCACGCCGGAGCCTCCCCCTCCCGTGCGCCAGAGCGGCACATTCGACAACTTCTATCAGCAGTGGCGCGGCGTGCCCTATCGCATGGGCGGTACCAGCCGCGCCGGTCTCGACTGCTCCGCCTTCACACAGCTCGCCTACAGCCAGGTGCTGGGCTTCACCCTGCCCCGCACCACGGAATCCCAGGCGAGCCTCGGCCGCCCGGTGGACAGATACCGTCTTCAGCACGGGGACCTGGTCTTCTTCAAGACCGGCTGGCAGCAGTACCACGTCGGGGTCTACACCGGGGCAGGTGAGTTCATCCACGCCTCCACCAGCAAGGGCGTGATCCGCTCGCGCCTCGACAACGTCTACTGGAACAGCCGCTACTGGCAGGCCCGCAGGCTGGTCCAGTAGGTGCGACCCCAAACATGAAAAGGCCCCGAGGGGCCTTTTCATGTTGTTGCAGGGTCAGTGCTTGCGGTGCCAGCGGGGCGAGGTGGCGCGCTCCCCCCAGGGGGTCATGCAGGGCAGCAGGGCCCCCTCGATGACGCCCTCATGGCTCGCCAGCGCCAGGGCAATCTTCTCGTGGAGCAGGCGCAGCAGGTTCTTCTCCTGGCCCGCCAGGGAGTGGCCCGCGGCGAAATACTCCTGCTGATGTTGCAGCGCCAGCTTCTGGGCAAACTCATAGGTATTGAAACTGTCCGGCATGCGCGCGATCACGTCATCCAGCCGGGCCAGCAGGCTATGCAATTCCCTGGTCATGTGCGGTTCTCCCTCCGAGTTGGTGACCCACAATTACCCCTTATTAGATAGAAGACCAATCCGGATGCCTCAAAAATGGGAGCCCGGACACAGTTCCGGGCAACGCTGCCCACTGGCAGCCACCCTCTGCCCTCGCCCGGTTTACAAGTCGGCAACGAATCGCTAGATTTGGACCGACTAATCAGTCGGTCACTTTTCGTGCGGAGCATGCCATGGACACCACCGTCACCCCCGCCTCACCGGACAAGTTCTCCCTCCCCGAGCAACTGCATCGGCTCAGGCAGGCCTGCCAGGCCACCCCCATGCCGGATCTGGCGTCCCGCCGTGCCAGACTTGATGCCCTCAAGCAGGGGCTGCTGCGCCACAAGCAGGCACTGTGTCAGGCCCTGGCCCGGGACTACGGCCAGCGCAGCGATTACGACAGCCTGATCGCCGATGTGCTCCCTTGCGTCATGCAGATCAACTACACCCAGAAACGGCTCAAGGGGTGGATGAAACCGGAGCGCCGTCATTCCGGCCTGCTGCTGGCCCCCGCCAGGGTCGAGGTGCACTATCAGCCCCTCGGCGTGGTCGGCATCATGGTGCCCTGGAATTTCCCGGTGATGCTGAGCCTCGGGCCCCTCATCGGCGCCCTCGCCGCCGGCAACCGCGCCATGATCAAGCTCTCCGAGTTCACCCCTCACACCAACGCCGTGCTGCGCTCCCTGCTCGATGAGGCCCTCGGCGGTGACGAGGTGGTGGTCATCGAGGGGGATGCGGAGATCGCGGCCGCCTTCAGCGCCCTCCCCTTCGACCATCTCATCTTCACCGGCTCCACGGCGGTGGGTCGGCTGGTGATGGCCGCGGCCGCCCCCCAGCTCACCCCCCTCACCCTGGAGCTCGGCGGCAAGAGCCCCTGTCTCATCGCCCCCGACATGCCCCTGGCCCTGGCGGTGGCGCGGATGATCTTCGGCAAGAGCCTCAACGCCGGCCAGATCTGCGTGGCCCCCGACTACGTGCTGCTGCCGAGGGGGCAGGAGCAGGCCTTCATCGAGGCCTATCAGGCCCATTTTCGCCGCCTCTACCCTCAGGGGCTCGAGAGCCCGGATTATGGCGCCATCATCAACGCTCCCCAGTACGAGCGGCTCACCGCCTGGCTGGAAGAGGCGAGGCAGGCCGGCGCCCAGACCCACCCCTGCGTCACGCCCGCCCGGGATGACGCCACCCGCAAGCTGGTGCCCCACCTGCTGACCGAGGTGCCCGGCCACTGCCAGGTGATGCAGCAGGAGATCTTCGGCCCCCTGCTGCCCCTGGTGCCCTATGACGACATCGAGGAGGCCCTGGCCTATGTGGCGGCCCGGCCCCGCCCCCTGGCGCTCTATCTGATGAGCCTGGACGAGACGCTGCAACGCCGCCTCATCCGGGAGACCCACGCCGGGGGCATGGCCATCAACGAGAGTCTGTTCCAGGTGGCGGCGGACGATGCCCCCTTCGGCGGCATCGGTCCCTCCGGCATGGGCCACTATCACGGCCGCGAGGGGTTTCTCACCTTCTCCAAAGCGAAAACCGTGCTGCGCCGCGGGCGCTTCAGCACAGGCTCCCTCATTCACCCCCCCTATCGGCGCTGGTACCAGCGGCTGATGATGGCCCTGTTCCTGCGCTAGGAGGCGAGATGCGAGAAACCATGACCGACAAACGCCGCCAGATCCTGGATGCCGCCCTGGCCCTGTGCGCGGAGGATGGCCTGCAGGGCGCCGCCACCGCCCGCATCGCCAAGGCGGCCGGGGTGGCCAATGGCACCCTGTTTCATCACTTTCCCAGCAAGGAGGTGCTGATCCAGAGCCTCTACCAGGACATCAAACTGCGCCTTGGCGCCGCCATCACCGAGGCCGATGCCGCCCTGCCGCTCCAGGAGCAGGCCCGCCACTACTGGCACCAGGCCATGGGCTGGATGCAGGCTCACCCCCGTGAGCTCAGGTTCGTGCTGGGCTTTTTCCACTCCCCCCTGCTGGCCCGCCCCCTGCGCAGCCAGATCCTGGCGGAGACCCTGCATTTTCTGCCGAGCCTGCTCGCCCGAGGCCAGGCCAGCGGCGAGCTGATGTCGGCCCCGCCGGCCCTGATGCTGGAGGTGTGCCAGGGCCAGTTTCTGGCCTGCGCCTCCCTCTTTGTCGATCAGCCTGAACTGGGAGAAGACCCCCACTGGCAGGAGAGCGCCTTCACCCTCTTCTGGTCCGCCATCAGCGGAGGTTCCCATGCGCCCTGACGCCCTGCTTGCCACCGGCAGGCGCCTCTGGATTGGCAGCCTGCTCTGGATCATCGGCCGCACCCTGTGCCGCGCCGCCCGGGTCGACGAGGCGGTGCGCCGCGAGCTTGCCCCCCTGCCGGATGGCCTCACCATCAGGCTGGAGGTAAACGGCATGACCCGGGGGCTGAGTCTCTACAAGTTCGCGGGGCGCTGGCACTGCGGTGAGGAGGCTGGCAGGGCGCATTCGACCTGTGCCCATAACGGCCCCCACCCCCTGCGGGTGCGCTTCAAGCACCCCGCCGTCGCCTTTCGCGCCCTCAGTTTTCGCCTCGGCATCAACCAGGCCTTTTGCGAAAACCGGCTGCTGGTGGAGGGGGATCTCGACGCGGCCATGCACCTGGTGCGAGCGCTTGAGCAGTTGCAGAGCCTCATCCTGCCCGCCTTCATCGCGCGGCCCCTGCTTCGCCACTACCCGGACCCGCATCGCAAGCTCGCGCGGGCCTGCCACATCTATCTGGGTCTTCTGACCGGTTGAACACGAGGAGAACGGGATGAGCCGTTATTACGATTTTTTCTGCCCGGTCAAGCTGATGGCGGGGGAGCAGGCACTGGAGCAGTTGCCGGATGCCCTGAGGGGATTGGGGGCTGGCCGCCCGCTGCTGCTCACCGACAAGGGGGTCAGCGGCAGCGGGCTCGCCACCCTGCTGGCCGATGTGATGGCCGAAGGGGCCTTGCCGGTCGCCGCCATCTGGGACGAGATCCCGGCAGACTCCTCCACCGCCGTGGTGGAGCGGATCGCTCGCCACTACCGGGAGCTGGGCTGTGACAGCCTGCTCGCCCTTGGCGGCGGCTCCGTCATCGACACCGCCAAGGCGGTGAACATACTGGCGACCCTGGGGGGCGAGCGGCTGCTCGATTATGCCGGAGCGGATTGCCTGACCCATCCCCTCAACCCCCTGGCGGTGGTCCCCACCACGGCGGGGACCGGCTCCGAAGTGACGCTGGTGGCGGTGATCAAGGATGAAGGGAGCGGGCGCAAGGTGCCCTTCACCTCCCCCTTCCTGCTGCCCCGGCTGGCGGTGCTGGATCCCCGCCTCACCCTGGGGCTGCCGCTGCCCATCACCGCCGCCACCGCCATGGATGCCATGACCCACGCCATCGAGGCCTTCATCGGCAACGGCAAGAACCCGGTCAGTGACGCCCTGGCCCTGATGGCGGTGGAGAAGATTGCCACCGCCCTGCCCAGGGTGCTGGCCCACCCGACGGACAAGGGCCTGCGGCTGCAACTGGCGGAGGGCTCCACCCTGGCGGGCATGGCGTTTTCCAACTCCATGGTGGGGCTGGTGCACGCCCTCGGCCACAGTCTGGGGGCGCGCTGCCACCTGCCCCATGGCCTCTGTATGAACCTCTTCCTGCCCACCGTGCTCGACTACAACCGGCCCGGCATCGACCCCGAGCTCGCCCGCCTGCTGCTGCCCCTGGTGGGGCCGGAGCGCTTTGCCGCGACCCCGGCCGAGGGGAGACCCCAGGCCACCATCGAGGCGTTGCAGGCACTGCGCGATACCCTGTGGCAGACGGTCAAGCTGCCCCGCACCCTGCGGGAGGCGGGCCTCACCGACAAGACGCTGCTGCCCGGGATCCGGGATCTCGCCATCAACGACGGCGCCCTGCTCTACAACCGCAAGGATGCGGACAGGGAACAGTTGCTGGCCCTGCTGGAGCGGGCCTGGGAGTAACGGGCCCCTTGCCCGTCAGACATCGGGGGTGAAGACCCCGGTGGAGAGATAGCGATCCCCCCGATCGCAGATGATCGCCACCACCACCCCCTGCCCGATCTCCGCCGCCACCCGCAAGGCCCCGGCCACGGCGCCACCCGAGCTGACACCGCAGCAGATCCCCTCCTCCCGCGCCAGGCGGCGCATCATGACGAGGGACTCTTCCAGTGTCACATCCAGCACCCCATCGACCCGCGCAGGCTCGAAGATGGCGGGCCGGTAGGCCTCGGGCCAGCGGCGAATGCCGGGGATCTGGCTCCCCTCGGCCGGTTGCAGGCCGATCACCGCCACCGCCGGGTTCTGCTCCTTGAGGTAACGGGAGACCCCCATGATGGTGCCCGTGGTGCCCATGGCCGAGACGAAGTGAGTGACCGCCCCGCCGCTCTGGCGCCAGATCTCGGGGCCGGTGGAGCGGTAGTGGGCATCCGGGTTGGCGGGGTTGTTGAACTGATCGAGCACCAGCCCCTCCCCCCGCGCCTGCATCGCCAGGGCGAGGTCTCGCGCCGCTTCCATGCCCTCTTCCACCAGCACCAGCTCGGCGCCGTAGGCCTGCATGGCGTCGCGCCGCTCCTGGCTCATGTTGCTCGGCATGATGAGTCGCATCCGGTAACCCCGGGACGCCGCCACCATGGCCAGCGCGATGCCGGTATTGCCGGAGGTGGCCTCGATGAGCCGGGCTCCTGGCACTAAGTGACCACTCGCCTCTGCCTGCCTGATGAGGTTCAGCGCCGCCCTGTCCTTGACGGAGCCGGCGGGGTTGTTGCCCTCCAGCTTCACCAGCAGGGTGACGCCGGGGTGCGGATTGATGCGGCGCAGCGCCAGCAGCGGGGTGTTGCCTATCAGATCGTCCAGGGTGGCGAAGGCCATGACGGATCCATCCTCTCTCAATGTTCTATACCTTGCCTTGCGACCATTCGCAGGCTGGCCAGTGTAAGCGAGCCCGCCATGGGCGCAAAGAATGGCGTTGGCAAACCCTGTCCGCCATGTTCTGATCTTCCCATTCACCCAGAGAGGACTCCCGATGAGCGACATCCTTCACCAGGCCGATCAGCAGCAGTTTGTCTGCACCGTGGACGGCAAGCTCTCCCGCCTTGCCTATCGCCGGCTGGACGCCACCACGGTGGACGCCTACAGCACCCAGGTTCCCCCCGAGCTGCGCGGACAGGGGATTGCCGACAAGCTGGCCCGCCGCTTCTACGACTGGACCCTCTCTGAGGGGCTCACCATAGTGCCGAGCTGCAGCTACATCGACGTCTGGTTGCGCCGCAATGCCGGTTGAAGCCGGGCCGCTGCGGGAGGCACACCTGCGGGCCTGCACCGAGGCCCTGCTGCGGGCCGATCACCCGCGCATGGATTGCCTCCGGGCTGCGCGGGAGCTGGCGCTGCCCGACTGGGCCCTGGGGGCGGGGTTTGTGCGCAACCTCATCTGGGATCACCTCCATGACAAGGCCGAGCCCACCCCGCTCAACGACATCGATCTTATCTATCTGGACAGCACTGATCCGACTGGATTGAAGGAGGCCGATCACGAAGCCTGGCTCGCCGCCAGGATGCCGGGCCAGTTGTGGGAGGTGCGCAACCAGGCCCGCATGCATCTGCGCCAGCAGGTGCCTCCTTTTGCCAGCTCGCTCTCGGCCCTCAGCCACTGGGTGGAGATACCCACCTGCATCGGGGTCCGCCTGCTGGCAGATGATGCGTTCGAGTGGCTGGCCCCCTACGGCTTTGCCCCCAACTGGTCCCTGGTGGTGAGCCCCAATCCGCGCTGTCGCCAGGAGAGCCGTATCTTTAGCGAACGAGTCAGGGCCAAGGAGTGGCAACGCATCTGGCCTGACCTTGTGGTGAACTGGCCATGAGCGGATTGCAAAGGGTCGACAACCTTGGGCACACTAAGAAAAAGATGTTTGTAACTCAATGGGTTAAATAATGCGCGACTTCTTCTCTCTCGAGCGCTGGCTGCCGGGGCTCGCCGCCTTGCTGCAATACCAGCGGGCCTGGCTGATGCCGGATCTTCGCGCTGGCCTCTCGGTCGCGGCCGTGGCCCTGCCCGTGGCCATCGCCTATTCGGAGCTCGCCGGGGTAGGTGCCATCGTCGGCCTCTACTCCTGCATCCTGCCCATGGTGGTGTATGCCCTCTTTGGCACCTCCCGTCAGCTCATCGTCGGTCCGGATGCCGCCACCTGCGCGGTGATCGCCGCCGTGGTAACGCCGCTCGCCGCCGGGGATCCCACCCGTCACTGGCAACTGGTGATGACCATGACCGCCATGACCGGCTTCTGGTGCCTCATCGCCAGCCGCTTCAAGCTGGGGGTGCTGGCAGACTTTCTCTCCCGCCCCATCCTGATGGGGCTGCTCAACGGGGTGGCCATCACCATCATGGTGGGCCAGCTCTCCAAGATCTTCGGCTTCACCTTCAGCGAGCGCTACCTGATAGAGCGGATCCTGAACGGCACCAGCTACATTACCCAGACCCATCTGCCCACCCTGGCCATGAGCCTGACCGCTCTGCTCACCCTGCTGCTGGCCAAACGCTACAGACCGGCCTGGCCCTCCTCCATGGTGGCCATGGTGGTGACGGCGGCCCTGGTGTGGCTGTTCAATCTCGGCCGTGTCGACATCGCCACCCTGGGGACCATCGGCTCGGGGCTGCCCGCCTTCCAGATGCCGGACTTTCCCCCCGGGCTTATCCGTGAGCTGGTGCTGCCCGCCCTCAACCTCGCCATGGTGAGCTTCGTCTCCATGATGCTCACCGCCCGCAGCTTCGCCGCCAAGAATGGCTACGAGATTGATGCGGACAAGGAGTTTAGGGCGCTGGGCATGGCGAACCTGGCCGCCGCCGCCTCCCAGGGGTTTGCCATCAGCGGGGCGGATTCGCGTACCGCAGTCAACGACGCCAACGGCGGCAAGAGCCAGCTGGTCTCCATCATCGCCGCCGCCGTCATCGCCCTGGTCACCTTCTACCTGACGGCGCCGCTGCAATACATTCCCACCGCCGCCCTCGGCGTGGTGCTGGTGATGGCCTCCCTGTCGCTGACGGATTTTCGCGGCCTCTGGGCTCTGCGCGACTCGGACCGCGCCGCCTTCTGGCTCGCCCTGGTGACCTTTGTCAGCGTGCTCACCATGGGGGTCATTCCGGGCATCACCCTCGCGGTCCTGCTGGGGCTGTTCCAGTTCCTGCGCAACGTGATGCGCCCCACCGACCAACTGCTCGGCATGGACGACGAGGGCGTGGTGCGCACCCTGGGGGACAACGAGCAGGCCAAGGCGATTCCCGGCATCCTGGTCTACCGCTTCAACTCCCCGCTCACCTACTTCAACGCCCCCTACTTCAAGCGGCGGGTGCTGGCACTGCTGGTGCAGGATCCCCACAATCCCAGGTGCCTGGTGGTGGATGCGGTGGCCTGCTTCACCCATCAGGACATCAGCGTGATGAGCATGGTGGGAGAGCTGCACAAGGAGCTCAAGCGGCGCGGCATCCACATGGTGATGGCCGGTCGACACGGCCAGATGAGCCAGTGGTTCAAACAGGCGGGGATCCGGGTCGGCGAGGATGGCATCATCCTCTGCCCCGACATGTACCAGGCCCTGCGCATGACCCGCTGCTACCGGGAGCCGGTGTTCCGGGACGACGAGGGGGTGGAGAGCACCACGGATGCCCTGCTCACCCGCTGGCCGCACGATGACGACCTGCCCGACTCGGCGCGCCTCACCCGCCCCAGCGAGCAGGAAGCCGGCGCCACGCCGGTCTGAGAGACATCACCTGGTCGCAGGCCCCCTCCTCCTGCGACCAGGATTGCACCCCGCCCCCGCTTGGTGTTAAATGCCCCTCCAGTTGGCCCTGACGAGGGCCATCGCCAGCACCTGGATATCCCATGCAGACTCAATCCCACGCGGGCCCGGGCTCCCTCTTCGCCCTGACCTGGCCACTGTTCATCGATCTGGCCCTTCACTTTCTGACCGGGGCCCTCAACACCTTCATGGTGGGCCATGTCTCCTATCAGGGGGTGGCGGCCCTCGCGGTGGGCAACCAGGTCTTCGATCTCGCCATCACCCTGTTCAGCTTCGTCAGCATCGGCACCAGCGTGGTGATCACCCAGTATCTGGGGGCGGGAGACAAGGAAAAAGCCCGCGTCGTCATCCACACCGCCATCGGCTTCAACCTGCTGGTGGGACTGGTGGCCGCGGTCGGCGTCATGGCGGGGGCCAGCACCATGCTGGCGCTGATGAACCTGCCTGCCCACCTGATGAGCGACGGCAGCCTCTACCTGCAGATCATCGGGCTTTGCCTGCTGCCGGAGGCGGCGGCCCTCTGTCTGGCCGCCACCCTGCGTGCCCACGGCCACACCCGCCAGGCCATGTACGTGACCCTCATCGTCAACCTCATCACCTTCGTCGGCAACCTGCTGCTGCTCTATGGCTGGTTCGGCCTGCCCCAGCTCGGGGTCGCCGGGGTCGCCATCAGCACGGTGGCCGGGCGCATCGTCGGGGTGGTGCTGCTGGTATGGCTGGTGGCGCGCAAGACCGGCATCCGGCTGCGTCTGCCCGAGATCGTCCGCCCAAGCCGCGCCATGCTGGACAAGGTGCTGCACATCGGTCTGCCGGCGGCGGGGGAGAATCTCTCCTGGATGCTGCAGTTCATGGTGGTGACCGCCTTCGTCGGCCTGCTCGGCGACAAGGCGCTGGCGACCCAGTCCTACTTCTTCCAGATCTGCCTGTTCATCCTGCTGTTCGGCCTCTCCATCGGCCTTGGCAACGAGATCATCATCGGCCACCTGGCGGGGGCCCGACGCTTCGATCAGGCCTATCGCCAACTGATGAAGAGCCTGAAACTCGGCCTCATCGTCACCGCCGCCATCGCCATCGCCGCCGCCCTCAACGGCCGCGCCATCATCAGCCTGTTCACCGACGACGCCGACATCATCACCCAGGTGGCGCAGCTCTTCCTCATCAGCCTCATCCTCGAACCCGGTCGCACCTTCAATCTGGTGGTGATCAACGCCCTGCGCGCCACCGGGGATGCCCGTTTCCCGCTCTACATGGCGCTCGTCTCCATGTGGGGCATTGCCGTTCCCCTGGCCTATTTCCTTGGTATCATGCAGGGCTATGGCCTGGTAGGCATCTGGCTGGCCCTCGCCTGCGACGAGTGGGTGCGCGGTCTGGCCATGTTCTGGCGCTGGCGCAGTCGTCGCTGGCAAAACAAAATTCTTGTCGAAACATAAGCGGAATCACCATGAAGAAAATCGGACTCTTGTTGACGGCCATCCTGCTCAGCCCGCTCGCCATGGCGCAAACCGCCCCGGCGACCCCCAAGGCGCAGGCTCCCCAGACCTGGTATGTGGCCCCCATCGTCATCGACGAGACCAGCGAAGCCCAGAAGGCCCTGACCAAGGAGTTCACGGCCCAGATGATCAAGACCATCAAGATCAACGAGTACCAGACCGGCAAGGCGGTGGGCAAGACCAAATCGCCCAAGTGGCTGATCCGCACCAAGCTGATGCCCGCAAGCCAAGAGCCCCTGGTCGGCAAGAAGCACCCGCAGGGCCTCACCTACGGCAAGGGCATCCCCACCCAGGAGATCGTCGGCGAGCTCATCATGAACGGCACCCTGGTGGCCCACATCGGTCAGGGCTGGCGCGAACCCATCGTGCCGGGCACACCGGTGGCGGAGAAGATCTCCATCGCCAACTACCAGTACGCCATCGGCAACGAGGCCAAGGCGCCGGATCTGGAAGAGCTGGCGGCGCAGATCGGTTTCGAGGCAGGCAAGGTGATTGCCAGAGACGGCAAGCCCCTGCCCGAGAAGAAAAAGAAAAAAGAGTAAACGGCTCACCCGTTTCCAGTCAGGGGCCTCGCGCCCCTTTCTGTTGCCCGCCCCGTTGCAGACCCCCTCTCCCGAATGTGAAGCGGATCCCGCTTCTTTCCTCTGCTGCCCCAGGGTCAGCAGGCAATCATCTTGTAATTCAAACAGTTAAAAATCGCCCTTCCCATGCAGCAAATCCGTGGCCCCGAATTGGATCGGGATCACGTTTCTCCCCGGCAGTAAGGGGTACTTTGGTCTTGCAGGCACAATCAAACGACAACAAGGAGGCTTCATTACATGTTTCCGGAGTACAGAGATCTCATCTCGAAACTGAAGAGCAGTGATGTCCATTTCCAGAAGAAGTTTGACTTGCACAACGACCTGGATGTGGAGATCAGAAAGCTGGAGAAACACCACGCCAGCGACTACAGCTCCGAGGTGAAGGATCTGAAAAAACAGAAACTTAAACTAAAAGAGGAGATATACGACATCCTCAAACAACATCCACACTAGACGCCTCGACGAATACCTGGATAAGCAACTTATCCTGCCAGCCCGGCCCGACGCCGGGCTTTTTGTTGGCTGCTCACGAGGCGCGGCAACGGCCACTTCCCTTGGCACCGGAAAACGAAGCGGGCCAATGGCCCGCTTTGTCATACCTGTTTCACCCCATGATCACACCGGCGGATGGAACTGGCTGGCTTCGCGGGTGGCCATCTCCTCGTAGGTGGCCCACTTCTGCCACGCCACTTTTTGCGCCACCTGCATCAGCCGCTCGGCCTCCTGTGGATGGCTCTGGGCCAGCACCCGATAACGGGTCTCCTCCTGCCGGTATTCGGCGAGGGGGATGGAGGGGCGCAGGCTGTCGAGGCTGAAGGGGTTCTGCCCGGCGCTGCGCAGTACCGGGTTGTAGCGCATCAGCGGCCAGTGGCCCGAATCGACCGCACGCTTCTGTTGGGCCAATCCCTGCTCCATGTCGATGCCGTGGGCGATGCAGTGGCTGTAGGCGATGATAAGGGACGGGCCCGGATAGGCTTCCGCTTCCCGCAAGGCCTGTAGCGCCTGCTGCGGGTTGGCACCAAAGGCGATGCGGGCAACATAGACGTTGCCGTAGGAGATGGCCTGCAGCGCCACATCCTTCTTGGCCAGGGTCTTGCCCCCCGCCGCGAACTTGGCGACAGCGCCGAGCGGGGTCGATTTCGACATCTGACCGCCGGTGTTGGAGTAGACCTCGGTATCCATCACCAGCACGTTCACGTCGCGCCCGGAGGCGAGCACATGGTCGAGCCCCGCCGAGCCGATGTCATAGGCCCAGCCATCGCCGCCGATAATCCAGACGGAGCGGCGCACCAGCTGATCAATCAAGGAGAGCAGCTCGCGAGCCTTGCCGGATTTCACCTCTTCCAGCCGCTCGCGCACTTGTGCCACCCGGGTGCGCTGGGCGCGGATCTCCGACTCTAGCCGCTGCGGGGCGCTAATCAGGGTATCGACCAGCTCTGCGCCCAGCTCCCCCTTCATCGCTTCGAGGGCCGCCACCGCCTGACCGTGATGCTGATCGGCGGTGAGACGAAAACCAAAACCAAACTCGGCGTTGTCCTCAAACAGGGAGTTGGACCAAGCCGGCCCCTTCCCTTCACCGTTCTTGGCCCACGGGGTGGTCGGCAGGTTGCCGCCGTAGATGGAGGAGCAGCCGGTGGCGTTGGCCACCAACATGCGGTCACCAAACAGCTGGGTCAGCAGCTTGAGGTAAGGGGTCTCGCCACAACCGGCGCAGGCGCCGGAGAACTCGAACAGGGGTTCGAGGAACTGGGTGCCGCGCACCGTAGAGAAGTCCACCCGCTCGCGGGCAGGCCAGGGCAGGCTCTCGAACCATCGCAGCGCCTGTTTCTGGCCAGCAAGATGGGGCGCCTTGTCCATCATGGCGATGGCCCGCTCGCCCTCGTGTTCCTCATCAGCCCCGGCCCGCACCGGACAGGCCTGCACGCACTGGCCGCAGCCGGTGCAATCCTCCGGATAGAGCTGCAAGGTGTAGCGGCTGTCGGGGAAGCCCTTGGCGGTGACGGGTACCGACTGCGCTACCTCGGGGGCGGTCGCCAGCCAGTCCTGATGGTAGAACTTGGCCCGCAGCGCCGCATGGGGGCAGACAAAGACGCAGTTGCCGCACTGGATGCAGATATCCGAATTCCAAATCGGGATCTCGCGGGCGATATCCCGCTTCTCGAAGCGGCTGGTGGCGGTGGGGTAAGTGCCATCCACCGGCAGCATGGAGACGGGGATCAGATCGCCGCGCCCCGCCAGCATCTCGCCAGTGACCCGCTGGACAAACTCGCTGCCACCCGGCGCCAATGGCAGCGGATAGTCGCTGATCTGCTCCTCACCGGCCGGGATGACCACCTGATGGAGGTGGGCCAAGGTGTCATCCACCGCCGCGAAGTTGCGCTCGACCACTTCGGGCCCCTTGCGGGCATAGCTCTTCTCGATGCTCTCCTTGATCAGCGCAATCGCCTCATCCCGCGGCAAGATGCCGGCCAGGGCGAAGAAGCAGGTCTGCATGATGGTGTTGATGCGATTGCCCATGCCGTTACGCTCGGCCACCCGATCCCCATCGATGCAGTAGAGGCGGATATCGAGGGCGCGGATGCGGGCACGCAGCCGCTCGGGCAGCTCGGCCCAGACCCGCTCAGGCTCATAGGGAGCATTGAGCAGCAGGGTCGCCCCTTCGGCGGCGTGCTCCAGCAGGTCTACCGACAGGGCAAAGCCCCACTGGTGGCAGCCGATAAAGCTCGCCTGCTCGATAAGCCAGGGGGCGTCGATGGGCTCGGGGCCAAAGCGCAGGTGGGAGACGGTGCGCGAGCCCGACTTCTTGGAGTCGTAGACGAAGTAGCCCTGGGCGTGGAAGCCCTCCAGCTCGCCGATGATCTTGATGCTGTTCTTGTTGGCGCCCACCGTGCCATCGGCACCGAGGCCGAAGAAAAGCGCCCGCACCCGGCTGGCAGGTTCCAGATCACCGATGGGGTGCCAGGCCAGACTGAGGCCGGAAACGTCGTCCACTATCCCCACGGTAAAGCGCGGGCGCGGCGCATCGGAGGCCAGCTCCTCGAACACCGCCGCGCACATGGCGGGGGTGAACTCTTTGGAAGAGAGGCCATAGCGACCGCCACTGAGCCAGGGCAGCCGCTTGATAAGGCCGCGCTGCAAGCCGTCGATGAGGGCGCTCTGCACATCCAGCAGCAGCGGCTCGCCGCCTGCCCCCGGCTCCTTGGTACGATCCAGCACCGCCATGCGCCGCACGCTCTGCGGTAGCGCGTCGAGCAGCGCCTGCACCGGGAAGGGGCGATAGAGGCGAATGACCAGCACCCCGGTCTTGCGATCCTGCTGGTTGAGCCAATCCACCGTCGTGCGGGCGGTGGCCGCCCCCGAGCCCATCAGCACGATGACGTCGGTGGCATCGGGCGCGCCGTGGTACTCCACCAGCCGGTAGTGACGGCCGGTCAACTCGCCGAGGCTCTCCATGCACTGCTGCACCCGCGCCGGCACCGCTTCGTAGAAGGGGTTGACGCTTTCGCGGGACTGGAAATAGGTATCCGGGTTCTGGGCGGTGCCGCGCATCACCGGATGATCCGGGTTGAGGGCCCGCGCACGGTGGGCCCGCACCCAGTCGTTGTCGATCAGCGCCCGGATCTCATCTTTGTGCAGGGCGGTGATCTTGTTCACCTCGTGGGAGGTTCGGAACCCGTCGAAGAAGTGGATAAAGGGCACCCGGCACTGCAGGGTGACGCTGTGGGCGACCAAGGCCAGGTCCTGCGCCTCCTGCACCGAGCCGGAGGCGAGCATGGCAAAGCCGGTGCTGCGCGCCGCCATCACGTCCTGATGGTCGCCAAAAATCGACAGCCCCTGCGCCGCCAAGGATCGGGCCGCCACATGGAACACCGCCGAGGTCAATTCGCCGGCGATCTTGTACATGTTGGGCAGCATCAGCATCAGCCCCTGACTGGCAGTGAAGGTGGTGGCGAGCGCCCCCGCCTGCAGGGCGCCGTGTACCGTGCCGGCCGCCCCCCCTTCACTCTGCATCTCCACCACCGTGGGGATGTTGCCCCACAGGTTGGTCTGCCCCTGTGCCGCCCAGGCGTCGGCCAGTTCGGCCATGGTCGAGCTCGGGGTGATGGGGTAGATGGCACACACTTCGCTCAGCTGGTACGCCACCCGGGCTGCGGCTTCGTTGCCGTCAACCATGATCAGTTCATGTTTCATTGGGACTCCTCCGGTTGGCGAAGCTCGATGGAGTGGCAGGGGCACTGGTCGTGGCAGGCACCGCAGCCGGTGCAGCGCTCGGCATCCACCCGATACCCCAGACCCGGCCCCAACTTGGCGATGGCCTGCTCGGGGCAACTGCCGTAGCAGCCGTCACACTCGAAGCAGTTGCCGCAGGAGTAGCAGCGCGCCGCCTCGTAGCGGGCTGCCGTCTCGTCCAGCCCGCCGATGATCTCGCCAAAGTCGTCCCGCGCCGAGGGCGGTTTGACCGGCTGGCTGCTGGCCGGCGCATGGGTCTGGAACCAGAGCTGCAACTGCTCCGGCCCCACCAATGAATAGGAAAGCGGCTTGTGGTAGAGGCGACCGCGCAGCCAGGCATCCATGTGGCGCGCCGCCTTCTTGCCGTGGCCGGTGGCGATGGTGACGGTGCGCTCGGAGGGCACCATGTCGCCGCCAGCAAAGAGGCCCGGCACATCCGTCATCAGGTTCTCGCCAACCTGTACTACTCCCTCCTTGTTGACCCGCACGCCGGGGATGCTCTCCAGCACCGAGAGGTCGACCTCCTGACCCAGCGCCAGAATGAGGGAGTCCGCTTCGAGGGTTTCAAACTTGCCGGTGGGCACCGGCTTGCCCTCGGCATCCAGCGCCATCACCTCCACTTCGATATTGGTGCTATCGAGCTGGCGGATGGTGCGCAACCAGTTGATCTTGATCCCCTCCTCCTCGGCCTCATCGGCTTCAAAGGCGTGAGCCGGCATATGGTCCCGGTCGCGGCGGTAGATGATCATCGCCTCCTCGACCCCGAGGCGACGAGCGGTACGGGCCGCATCCATGGCAGTGTTGCCGCCGCCGTAGATGGCCACCCGCCGTCCCAGTTTGGGGGGCGGCAACCCCTGTTCTTCGGCAAGACTGGCCTGCTCGAGGAAACTCACCGCATCGAGGATCTTGCCTGCCTCCCGGGCCGGAATGTCGACCCGCTTGGCCAGATGGGCGCCGATGGCCATGAAGACGGCGTCAAAGCCCCCCTCGTCGCGCTCGCACAGCACATTCTCCACCTTGTGGTTGAGAGTCAGGGTCACCCCGGCCGCCACGATGCGGGCCACCTCCCGATCCAGCACATCGCGAGGCAGGCGGTAGGCGGGGATGCCGAAACGCAGCATGCCGCCGGCCAGCGGCCCCGCTTCGCGGATCTCCACCTGATGGCCGAGCCGGTTGAGGTGCCAGGCGCAGGAGAGGCCGGAGGGACCGGCACCGATCACCAGCACCTTCTTGCCGCTGGCAGGGGCAGGTGGCGCTGGCAGCCAGCCGCGGGCCAGCGCCTCGTCGCCGAGGAAACGCTCGATGGCGTGGATGGAGACGCCATCATCCACCTGGGCGCGGTTGCAGGCCGTTTCGCAGGGGTGATAACAGACCCGCCCGTGGACCGCAGGCAGGGGATTTT
This sequence comes from Aeromonas sp. s6, assembly GCF_040907815.1. NCBI lineage: Bacteria > Pseudomonadati > Pseudomonadota > Gammaproteobacteria > Aeromonadales > Aeromonadaceae > Aeromonas > Aeromonas sp. s6. The sequence goes on along the minus strand of NZ_JBFOCN010000072.1, from coordinate 73,964 downwards.
CTTCGATGAGGCGTTGCCAGGCCGCCTCGAAGCGGCCCGCTTCGGCCAGTGCGAGCCAGGCCTGGATGTTCTCGCCAGCCGGGCAGGCATGGTTGCAAGGTGGCAGGGCCGGCCGCCAGACGGGCAGCCAGGTGCGGACCGGGCCTGTTCCCGTTTTCTGGGAGAGATCCGGCTGCGGGGTCATATCCAGTTGTTTGCTCATACATTGCTTTCTTCTTTTTGTGTGACAGGCCCCATCCGAATGCGCTTGATACCGTTTTGCCTGGGCAGACGGTGGCCGGAGAGGGAAGAAGCGAAAGCGTCAGAAACTGGAAGCTGGCCCGATGATGGGCCTTTTTTTGTACGACATGGTGGATCAGGATCAATAAATGTTGCGCTTTATGGGTCGCCCCCTTCACAACCGGATCCCCGTCACACCCCGCAGCCATTCGGGCCTGTCGCCCGAGCCCCCTCGCCGCCCTCGACATGGGCAGCAGGAGAAGATTGCCGCCCGGGGCAGGAATCGTTATCTTCCCCTCTTCACAGGAATCCCCACAGCACAAGGACCAGGACATGCCGACCCTCGCCAGCATACATCTCTACCCCATCAAATCGACGGCAGGCATGCCGCTGGAGCGCGCCCGGGTGACCCAGGAGGGACTTGCCGGGGATCGCCGCTACATGGTGGTCAAACCGGATGGCACCTTTATCACCGCCCGCACCCATCCCCAGTTGCAGCAGGTGGTGGCCACCCCCGTCGAGGGGGGGCTGCAACTGCGCTATCCGGGTCTGCCCCCCCTTGCCCTCATGGAGGCGGCGTTCAGTCGCGCCCCTCAGCACACCGGAGTCTGGGGGGATCGCTTTACCGCCCTGCACACCGGGCCCGACGCCGATGAGTGGCTGAGCCGGGTGGCGAGGGAGCCGGTGCGCCTGCTCTGGCTCGGGGAGGCATCCGATCGTTTTCGGGAGAAGACCGGCACCCGGGTGAGCTTTGCGGACGGCTACCCCTTGCTGCTCATCAGCCAGGCTTCCCTTGAGGATCTCAACCTGAGATCCGATGCCTTGCACCAGATGAGCCAGTTTCGTACCAACCTGGTGGCGAGCGGCACCCGCCCCTTCGAAGAAGATGGCTGGAAGCGGATCCGCATCGGCGAGGTGGAGTTTCGGGTGGACAAGCCGTGCAGTCGCTGCATCATGACCACGGTGGAGGCAGGCACGGAGCGCTTCAATGCCCTTAAAGAGCCGCTGGCTACCCTCACCCGCTACCGCCGTGGCGAAGATGGTGAGGTCTATTTCGGCCAGAATCTGGTGGCCCTGAACGAGGGCTGGATTGAGGCGGGCAGCGAGATCGAGGTGCTGGAGCGGGCCCGGGCGCCGGTCTACCCCAACGCGGCCCCGAAAAAGCGGGAGCTGGTGTGCGTCGCCCGGGAACCCCTGGCCCGGGATCTGGAAACCTTCTGGTTCGAGGCCGCCGACGGCGAGCCCCTGCCCGACTACCTGCCTGGCCAGCACCTGCCCATCAGCCTCGATATCAAAAACACACGGGTTCAACGCCGCTACACCCTGAGCTCCACGCCGGAGCGGCCCGAGCGTTACAGCATCAGCGTCAAGAAGCTGGCCGATGGCCGCCTCTCCCCCTGGCTGCACCATGAGCTGCGCGTGGGCGATCACCTGCTGGCCGCCCCCCCGGCCGGCGAGTTTCACTTAGGGTCCGAGCGCAGGCTGCTGCTGCTCTCGGCGGGATCCGGTGTCACCCCCATGCTTTCCATTGCCCGCACTCTGGCACTACGGGGGGAGCTCGGTGACGTCCACTTCATGCACCTGTGTCGCAGCGAGGCAGACATTCCTGCCGCCAGCGAGTTGCACACCATGGCGCAGCAGGGAATGACCCTCACCCTGATCCTGAGCCAGCCTGACAAACACTGGCAGGGGCTCAAGGGACGACTCGGCGATGAGCACCTCGCACAGGTCAAGCAGCTCACCGAACGGGAGGTGTTTATCTGCGGCCCTCACGGCTTTATGGCCGATGCAGCCAACCGGCTGACCGCCCTCGGCGTACCGGCCGGGCGCATCCGCCAGGAGAGCTTTGGCGGGGCCCTGCTCTCGGTGGCCCGTCCCCATCAGGCGGTGCAACTGCGTATCGGCGAGCGGGAGTTTGCGGGCAACAACCAGGGCACCGTGCTGGATCAGGCCAACAAGCAGGGGGTAGAGCTGCCCTGGAGCTGCCGTGCCGGCATCTGCGGCAGTTGCAAGCAGACCCTGGTCTCGGGCGAGGTGGATCACCCCGATGCCCCCGCCATCAGCGCCGCCGAGCGTGCCGAGGGCAAGATCCTCGCCTGCTGCGCCGTGCCCCTGACGGATCTGGTGATCAAATAGGGTGATCGGGGGGCAAAACCCCGTCCCCGGAATGCAAAACGGCTGCCCGAGGGCAGCCGTTTTCTTTAGATGACTGGCTATCAGCCACGCAGGGCGGCGATGCGCTGCTCGATGGGCGGGTGGCTCATGAACAGCTCGCTCATGGAGCGCTTGCCGTTGATGCCGAACGCCATCATGGAACCCTCCATCTGCGGCTCGGCACCGCGGGCGAGACGCTGGAGCGCGGCAATCATCTTGTCGCGGCCGGCCAGCTTGGCGGCACCGGCGTCGGCACGGAACTCGCGCTGACGGCTGAACCACATGACGATGATGGAGGCGAGCACGCCGAACACCATCTCCAGCACGAACACGGTGATCATGTAGGCGAAACCGCCGGTGCTGCTGCTCTCTTCCTCGTTGTTGGAGCTGAAGAAGTTGCTGATGACGCCGGCCACGATGCGGGCGAAGAACATCACGAAGGTGTTCACCACCCCCTGGATCAGGGTCAGGGTCACCATGTCGCCGTTGGCCACGTGGCTCACCTCGTGGGCCAGCACGGCTTCCGCCTCGTCGCGGCTCATGCTGTAGAGCAGACCGGAGGAGACGGCGACGAGGGAGTCGTCACGGCGGGCGCCGGTGGCAAAGGCGTTCATCTCGGGGGAGTCGTAGATCCCCACTTCCGGCATCTTGATGCCAGCCTCACGGGCCTGACGGGCAACAGTGCTCACCAGCCAGTGCTCGGTCTCGTTGCGGGGCTGCTCGATGACCTGGACGCCATAGCTGCGCTTGGCCATCCACTTGGACATCAGCAAGGAGATAAAGGAACCCCCAAAACCGAACACGGCGCAGAACACCAACAGACCGGAAATGCTGGACTTGTTGATCCCCAGAACCGAGAACAGGATATTGAGTACCACCCCCAGCACCAGCATGACGGCCAGGTTGGTCACCAGGAATAGCATAATTCGCTTCATATTGACTCCTTGTGAGATATGGATGCATGGTTCGGGGCGCCCCAAGGGCGACCGATGCCACACTTGCCCCAGATAATAGACAGACTCGATGAATGTTTGCTGAATGTCTGGCCTCAGAGCAAGGGCGACACATCGAGACAGTGGTGCAAATCCACCTCATTCACCGCGTCCACGAAGGGGAGCTCCCCCAGAAATGGGGCCGGCAACATGGCTTTCAAGGTGTCCAGGTTCTCCTCGTAGCGGCTCATGTGTGGATCCACCCGGTTGATGACCCAGCCCGCCAGGGTCAACCCCTGCTGGCGAATGGCGCTGACGGTGAGCAGGGCATGGTTGAGGCAGCCCAGCCTGGCCCCCACCACCAGGATCACCGGCAGCCGCTCCTGGGCGACCCACTCCGAGAGCTGACGCTGATGATCCAGCGGCAGGAACCAGCCCCCCGCCCCTTCGACAATGACGAGATCGGCCCCAGCTCCCTCAATCTCCCGCAAGCCGGCGGAGAGACCCTCGAAGGGAATGCTCGCCCCCCGCTCACGGGCGGCGATATGGGGGGCGATGGGCGGCTCGAAGGCATAGGGATTGACCTGCTCGTAGGGCAGCGCAACCGTGGCCGCCTGCTGCAACAGCAAGGCATCCAGATTGCGAAGCCCCTCCGGGGTGCGGGTGCAGCCCGCCGACACCGGTTTGTACCCGGCGCAGCGAATGCCTCTGGCGGCAAGCGCCAGCAACAGGGTGCGAGCCACCAGGGTCTTGCCCACGTCGGTGTCCGTGCCCGTGATGAAATAGGATGTCCCCATGATGATTCCTCGATGCAGTGCAGGGGCGCAGAGGCACCCCGATATCCATGGTGAAAGGCAGGCGCGCGTCCTGCCGCTGAAGGGGTGGGTGCGCCGGGTCTTTTTGTGTCAGCGCCGCACCAGGCGCCCGAGGCAGACCTCGTAGCTGGCGGACAGCAGGCCGTCCGGTTGACGGTGGCGCTCGTAGGCCTCCCCCAGTCGCACCAGGCGCTGGCGATGACCCAGGCCCGCAGACCGCTCGTCGTTGACCTGGCTCGCACCTATCCCCTTGAGGTCGCGCAGCAGTCCGCTGAGCGCCGGGTAGGCGAGGGACCAGGTCAGCGGGCAGAGTGCCGGGGCCTCGAAGCCCCCGTCACGGGCCGCCTGCTGCAACTGGTGCAACGTCAGGAAGCGATTGACATGGTCACGACCATCCACGGCCCGCCAGGCCTCCCGCAGTTGCCACAGTGACCCCGAAAGCAGGGTCGAGAAGAAGACCTGTCCACCGGGTTTGAGCACCCGGTTGAGCTCGGCAAAGGCCTGGGCCGGCCGCTCGCACCACTGCAGGGCCAGGCTGGAGAAAACCCAGTCCAGGCTCTGGTCGGCAAAGGGCAGCCCCTCCGCGTCGCCGCACACCAGGCGGGCTCCGCTGCCGCGAAGGGCCGCCTGGGCCAGCATGCCGGGAGCGAGATCCAGCCCGGTCAGCGTCTCGCAGCGCGGCGCCAGGGCAGGCAGGAAGAAACCGGTACCGCAACCCAGATCCAGCCCGGCCCCTGAGCGCACCTCTTTCACGCCCCCCTCGTCCATGCGCGCCAGCAGCGACTGCCCCACCTCCTGCTGGAAGCGGGCGTGGGCGTCATAGTGGCGGGCCGCCGCCCCGAAGCGGCGGGCGAGCTGTGCCTTGTCCACCGACTGGAAACGCTCATGCACCATGGGCGCCCCCTCTCTCGTCGGTGGATGGGCGGGGTCCCAGGGCCTCGAGCAGGCGATCCACGTCATCTTCGCCATGGGCGGCGCACAGGGTGATGCGAAGGCGCGCCGTGCCGAGCGGCACCGTGGGCGGGCGGATGGCGCCGGCCCAGACACCGCACTCCCGCAGCCGCTCGGCCAGTTGCAGGGCAGCGACGCTCTCCCCCACCAGCAGCGGCTGGATGGGGGTATCGCTTGCCCCAAGCCGCCAGCCGAGCGCCTGCGCCCCCTGCCGGAACCGGGCGACAAGGCGAGCCAGGTGAGCACGGGCCTCATCGGCTACGCGTACCAGCTCGATGCTCTGGCGCACGGCGCACGCCTGGGCGGGGGGCATATGGGTGCTGTAGACATAGTGGCGAGCAAAATTGACCAGGTACTCCACCAGCTCGCGACTGCCACCCACAAAGGCGCCGGCCACCCCGAGCGCCTTGCCGAAGGTCCCCATCTGGATGTGCACGCTGGCAGGAGCAACCCCCTGGGCCGCCAGGGTGCCGCGCCCCTCGGCACCCAGCACGCCGAGGCCGTGGGCATCGTCAATCATCAGCCAGTTGCCGCTTCGGGATGCGAGTGTGGCCAGCTCAGCCCAGGGGGCCTGATCCCCGTCCATGCTGAAGACCCCTTCCGAGACGATCAGGCCCCGGTTTGGCTCAAGCAGCCGCTCAAGGGCCGCCATGTCGTTGTGGCAAAAGCGCTTCATCTTGCAGGGGAGCTGGCTCCCCATCTCCTGCAGGGAGGCGTGGTTGAGCTTGTCCTGCCACAGCAGGTGATCCTTGCCGAGCAGGGCCTTGAGCACCGCCTGATTGGCGGAGAAGCCACAGTTGAACAGCAGCACCGCCTCCACGCCGAGCCAGTCGGCAAGCGTCTCTTCCAGCTGCTGGTGAGCGCGACTGTAACCGGTCACCAGGGGCGAGGCGCCTGCCCCTGCGCCATATTGCGCCACCCCCGCCGTGAAGGCGGCCTTGATGGCGGGGTGACCCGCAAGGCCCAGGTAGTCGTTGCCAGAGACATTGAGGTAATCGCGCCCCCCGACCCGGATCCGCCCGCCGCTCGCCACATCCACCGGGGTGCGTCGGCGCAGCAGGGTGGCCTGTTCACGCTCGGCCAGCGCCTCCCCCAGGGCAAAGGGGCCGGTAACAACGGGCGTCATCATGGACGGAGGACATCTGCGCGGGAACGGGTGGCATCGTAGAAGAGTTCGCTCGGCTCGCTCTGGCGGTTCACCTCGGCCAGCAGCTCCTCCTCTTGAACCTGATCCGGCTTCTGGGCCCGCTGGGCGGGGCGGATGCCGAGGCGCTTGAAGAGCTGCATGTCGCTGTTTTCGTCCGGATTGGGGGTGGTCAGCAGCTTGCAGCCGTAGAAGATGGAGTTGGCCCCCGCCATAAAGCACATGGCCTGCATCTGCTCGTTCATCTTCTCCCGCCCGGCGGAGAGGCGCACGTGGGAGGCCGGCATCATGATGCGCGCCACGGCGATGGTGCGGACAAATTCGAACGGGTCCAGGTTCTCCTGGTTCTCCAGGGGCGTCCCCTTCACCTTGACCAGCATGTTGATGGGCACGCTCTCCGGGTGGCGCGGCAGATTGGCGAGCGCCATCAGGAGGCCCGCACGGTCTTTCGCCTGCTCCCCCATGCCGACGATGCCGCCGGAGCAGACCTTCATGCCGGCGCCGCGCACATGCTCCAGGGTGTCGAGCCTGTCCTGATAGGTGCGGGTGGTGATGATGTCGCCGTAAAACTCCGGCGAGGTGTCGAGGTTGTGGTTGTAGTAATCGAGCCCAGCAGCCCCGAGACGCACCGCCTGATCGGCGGTCAGCATCCCGAGCGTCATGCAGGTCTCCATGCCGAGCCCGCGCACCTCTTCAATCATGCGCAGGATGTAGGGCATGTCCTTCTCTTTCGGGTTGCGCCAGGCTGCCCCCATGCAGAAGCGGGACGAGCCGTTGGCCTTGGCCTCCCGGGCCCGCTCCAGCACTTTTTCCACCTCCATCAGCCGCTCGGTCTCGAGCCCGGTGTGGTAGCGAGCGCTCTGGGGACAATATTTGCAATCTTCCGGGCAGGCCCCGGTCTTGATGGAGAGCAGGGTGCTCACCTGCACCTCGTTCGGGTCGAAATGGGCGCGGTGCACCGTCTGGGCCTGGAACAGCAGATCGTTGAATGGCAGGGCAAAGAGATCCTGAATCTCGGACAGGGTCCAGTCGTGACGAAGGGCGTGGGCACCCGCGGTAAGAGCATTCATACATGGCTTCCGGTTGTTATTGGTGGGATCCTGCGCCGCGCTCAAGAGAGCGTTCGCCGCAAGACCCGCCAGCTGGACAGCGCGACGCCAGGGCGTGCGCGAAGCCAAGTGGCTGAAATTGTTGGCTAGTGTAGAGAGCACGCGTAGACTGTCAACACCGACCAGATCAAATCAATTGACAACAGAACGCAAAATGACCAATCAAGAATTCGACCTGCACCACGTCTGGCACCCCTATACCTCCCTCACCCATCCCCTGCCCTGCTATGAAGTGGCCAGCGCCAAAGGGGTGACCCTCACCCTGACGGACGGGCGCGAGCTGGTGGATGGCATGAGCTCCTGGTGGGCCTGCGTTCACGGCTATCAGGTGCCGGAACTGGACGCGGCCGCCACCGCCCAGCTCGGCAAGATGTCCCACGTGATGTTTGGCGGCCTGACCCATGCCCCGGCGGTCGAGCTCTGCCGCAAACTGGTGGAAATCACCCCGAAGGGGCTGGATCGGGTCTTTCTGGCGGATTCCGGCTCGGTGGCGGTGGAGGTGGCCCTCAAGATGGCCCAGCAGTACTGGCATGCCAAAGGGACGCCCCGCGCCAAATTCGTTGCCCTTCGAGGCGGCTATCACGGCGACACCTTCGGCGCCATGAGCGTGTGCGACCCGGATGGCGGCATGCACGAGCTCTACCAGGGCTTCCTGCCCGAACACCATTTCGTCGAAGCGCCAAGCTGCCGCTTCCACGCCCAGTGGGACGAGCAGAGCGTGGTGGAGCTGGCCACCCTGGTGGCGGATCATCACGAGGAAATTGCCGCCATCGTGCTCGAACCCATCGTCCAGGGGGCGGGCGGCATGCGCTTCTATCACCCCCGCTACCTGCAGTGGGTGCGCGCCCTGTGCGACGAGTTCGGCGTGCTGCTCATAGCAGATGAAATCGCCACCGGCTTTGGCCGCACAGGCCAGCTCTTTGCCTGCGACTGGGCGGGGATCAGCCCCGACATCATGTGCCTGGGCAAGGCGCTTACCGGCGGCTACCTCACCCTCTCTGCGACCCTGACCACCGAGCATGTCGCCCACACCATCTGTGACGGCAAGGCGGGCGTCTTCATGCACGGCCCCACCTTCATGGGCAACCCGCTTGCCTGCGCGGTAGCCAATGCCTCCATCGAGTTGCTGCTCGCCTCCCCTTGGCAGGCGCGGGTGCAAGCCATCGAACACCAACTCAAAACCGAACTGGTGGAACTGACCCTACACCCGGCGGTGGCGGATGTGCGGGTGCTCGGCGCCATCGGGGTGGTGGAGATGAAGGAGCGGGTGGACGTGGCGCGCATCCAGCGCAAGTTCGTGGAGCTGGGCGCCTGGATCCGTCCCTTTGGCAAGCTCATCTACCTGATGCCCCCCTTCGTCATCACCCCTGAAGAGCTGCGGGTATTGACCGGCGCCATCCACGAGGCCATCACCAGCGGCGAATATTGAGTCCGGATGAACGGGCCCTGCATGAGAACGCAGGGCCTTTTGGCGCTTTTTCATCAGAATGTGAGCAAGACACCAAAACCCGTCCGGCGAGGAGAGTAGACTGCGCGGGTTTTACCCAACAGATGTACCAGTCCCATGCGCCTCTCCATTGCTGCCAAGATCAACTTCTTCCTGCTCTTCATCTTCTCCATGGTGTTGGTGTTTTCTGCGGCCTATCAGGCGGTGCGCGAGCGTGACCTCATCCTGACCCTCATCAAGGAACAGAGCCGCGAGCAGACCGAGGCCTACTTCGACGGGCTCAACATGCTGATGCTGACCGGCAAGATGGACGCCCGCGACACCCTGCGCGCCAAGTTTCTCCATCACGCCCACGTGGAAGATGCCCGCATCGTGCGCGGGGCGGCGGTCAACAAGCAGTACGGGCCGGGCCGTGACGACGAGGCCCCGAATGACAGGTTTGATGCCCTGGCGCTGGCGGGCAAGGGGAGCCTGGAGGTAGAGCATGACGGCATGCACAGCCGGCTGGTGGTGACCCGCCCGCTGCTGGCCAGAAAGGATTTTCGCGGTACCGACTGCACCAGCTGCCACCAGGTGCCGGAAAACACCGTGCTGGGGGCGGTGCGTTTTGACTACTCCCTCGACACCCTGTTTACCCGGGTGGAGCAGAACATCCTCACCTCGGCCCTGAGTCTCACCCTCATCTTCGGGCTGGGACTCCTGCTCACCCTCTGGGTCATCCGCACCTGGATAGTCCGCCCCCTCAACCAGCTGACCCGTTCCATGGAAGAGGCCACCGATCGCAACGACTTCGGCCACAGGCTGGAGGGGGATGAAGGGGACGAGATTGGCCGGGTGGCGCTCGCCTACAACCAGATGCTCGACAGCGTGGAGCGCCAGATAGGCAAGCGCCCCGCCTCTCAGGGGCTGGATGACGGCGACCGCCCTCAGCCCCGGTAGTAAAGCAGCAGGCAGGCCACCAGGATCAGCAGCAGGATGAAGAGATTGACGTGGCGGGCATCTTCCTGCCGGCGGCTGCGGCCACGGGCCAGCACCAGCACCACCAGGGTCAGCAGGCAGCAACCCCAGAGCCCACGCTCCAGCCAGGGGGTGAGCAGGGGGTCCCAGCTCTGGCGCACCTTGACGCCCCCATAGACCAGAAAGCCGTAAGCCACCTCTGGCCGGGCGAAGTGATAGAGGGAGAGCAGGGCGACAAAGCCGCCCCAGCAGAGGATCACCAGCCCCTGCAACACCCGTATCCAGCCATCCGGCCCCCGCCTGCGCTCCTTCACCCTCACCCCCGTCCAGCCGCCATGATCCATGCACGATGCATGGGGAAATCCCCGCAAGGGTCCGACATTTTTGCTTGTTTATCAAACCTGCGCGGGTAAGATGAACGGCTTAGTCTGCCATGGTGGGCCAACTGCGCCCGGGCCAGACCCCTAGTGTTGCAAATAGCGCTGCAAGAACAAGCTGGAGACAATATTTCGATGACGCACGCATCCGTAGTTGATGTGCTGGCCGGTAAGTATTCGGTCGGCACCACCCTGACTGTGAAAGGGTGGATCCGGACCCGCCGCGATTCCAAGGCGGGGATCTCATTTTTGGCCGTTTCCGATGGCTCCTGCTTCCATCCGGTGCAGGCCGTCGCCCCCAATACCCTGGCCAATTACGAGAATGAAGTGCAACGTCTGACCACAGCTTGCTCCGTCGAAGTGACCGGCACCGTGGTCGAGTCCCAGGGCAGCGGCCAGGCGTTCGAACTGCAGGCCACCGAGGTCAAGGTGGTGGGCTGGGTCGAAGATCCGGACACCTACCCCATGTCTGCCAAGCGCCACAGCATCGAGTACCTGCGCGAGCAGGGCCACCTGCGTGCCCGCACCAACATCGTCGGTGCCGTGACCCGGGTGCGCAACTGCCTCTCCCAGGCCATTCACCGCTTCTTCCACGAACAGGGCTACCTCTGGATCGCGGCGCCCCTCATCACCGCCTCCGACACCGAAGGGGCCGGCGAGATGTTCCGCGTCTCCACCCTGGACATGGAAAACCTGCCGCGCACCCCCGAAGGCAAGGTGGACTACGACAAGGACTTCTTCGGCAAGGAGACCTTCCTGACCGTGTCCGGCCAGCTGAACGTCGAAACCTACGCCTGCGCCCTGTCCAAGGTCTACACCTTCGGCCCGACCTTCCGCGCCGAAAACTCCAACACCAGCCGCCACCTGGCTGAGTTCTGGATGGTGGAGCCGGAAGTGGCCTTCGCCGATCTGGAAGACAACGCCGCCCTGGCCGAAGCCATGCTGAAGTACGTCTTCAACGCCGTGCTGACCGAGCGCCGCGACGATCTGGAGTTCTTCGCCCAGCACGTGGACAAGGACGCCATCGGCCGTCTGGAGCGCTTCGTCGCCTCCGACTTCGCCCAGATTGACTACACCGATGCCATCGACGTGCTGCAAAACTGCGGCAAGAGCTTCGAGTTCCCGGTCTCCTGGGGCATCGATCTCTCCTCCGAGCACGAGCGCTACCTGGCCGAGGAGCACTTCAAGTCCCCGGTGGTGGTGAAGAACTACCCGAAGGACATCAAGGCCTTCTACATGCGCCTCAACGACGACGGCAAGACCGTTGCCGCCATGGACGTACTGGCCCCGGGGATCGGCGAGATCATCGGCGGCTCCCAGCGTGAAGAGCGTCTCGAGGTGCTGGATGCCCGTCTGGCCGAGATGGGTCTGAACAAGGAAGACTACTGGTGGTACCGCGATCTGCGTCGCTACGGCACCGTGCCCCACTCCGGCTTCGGTCTGGGCTTCGAACGCCTGGTGGTCTACGTGACCGGCATGGGCAACGTGCGCGACGTGATCCCCTTCCCCCGTACTCCCCGCACCGCCGAGTTCTAAGGCTACCCGCCCACTCGCACCGTGCAAAAGCCGACCCCCGGGGTCGGCTTTTTTTATGTCCGCCTCGCTCTTCCTGCCCCCGTTATTCCCGCCTTTTGCATGCCCAACCCTGTGCGCTCCCCCATCTTTCCCGTCATTTATCTGGTGTGTGCCAGGACGCGGCCCCCTGTTCAAGGGCTGAACCGTAGTTTTTATGCACTTAAATCGGAAAAAAGCCGGTTGTTGAAGCAACGCAATTTTTTACCCCTTTAGGGGTGACAAAATATCCATTAACCCTTCAGGGGTAATTAATGACAGCGGATCCCGGGCAGCTGGCCGATGGGGACATGGATAAAACACACGAGGTAATGGAATGATCTTGATGGAATTTTTGGTGGTACTCGGCTGCTTGCTGCTGGGTACCCGCTTCGGGGGCATGGGGCTGGGTCTTATCAGCGGTATCGGTCTGTTCCTGCTGACCTTCGTCTTCGGCCTGGTGCCGGGCGAGCCGCCGGTGCAAGTGATGCTGACCATACTGGCGGTCATTGGCTGCGCCGCCACCCTGCAGACCGCCGGCGGTCTCAACCTGATGATGCAGGTGGCCGAGCGTCTGCTGCGCCGCCACCCCCAGTACATCACCCTGCTGGCGCCGCTCACGACCTGGACCCTCACCTTCCTGTGCGGCACCGGCCACGTGGTCTACACCATGTTCCCCATCATCGCCGACATCGCGCTGCAGAAGAACATCCGCCCGGAGCGCCCCATGGCAGTGGCGTCCGTTGCCTCCCAGATGGCCATCTGCGCCTCGCCGGTCTCGGTGGCCGTGGTCTCCATGGTCTCCATCCTGGCGGCGGCTCACGGCGTGGGTCAGGCCTACGGTCTGCTCGACATCCTGATGGTCGCCATCCCCTCCTCTCTCATGGGTGTCATGATGGCGGCCCTGTGGAGCCTGCGCCGCGGCAAGGATCTGGACAAGGACGAGGAGTTCCAGGCCAAGATCAAGGACCCTGCGCAGCGGGACTTCATCTACGGCGGTGGTGAAACCCTGCTCAACACCAAGTTCCCGAAAGAGGCCTACTGGTCCACCTGGATCTTCTTCGCCGCCATCGCTGCCGTGGTGCTGCTGGGGGCCGATGAGGCGCTGCGCCCCGTCTTCACCATCAAGGAGAAGACGGGCCCCCTCTCCATGAACCTGGTGATCCAGATGATGATGCTGATCGCCGGCGCCATCATCCTGATGCGCTGCAAGGTCAAGCCGGGGGAGATCGCCAACGGCGCCGTCTTCAAGGCGGGCATGGTCGCCATCTTCTCCGTGTTCGGGGTCGCCTGGATGAGTGAAACCTTCTTCCAGGCCCACATGCCGCTGCTCAAGGAGACCCTGGCCCACGTGGTACAGGCCCAGCCCTGGACCTACGCCCTGGTGCTCTTCCTCATCTCCAAGCTGGTGAACAGCCAGGCCGCGGCGCTCACCGCCATCGCCCCCATGGGGCTGGCGCTGGGGGTCGAACCCAAACTGCTCATCGCCTTCCTGCCGGCAAGCTACGGCTACTTCGTGCTGCCGACCTACCCGAGCGATCTCGCCTGCATCGGTTTCGACCGCTCCGGCACCACCCGCATCGGCAAGTTCATCATCAACCACAGCTTCATCATTCCGGGCCTCATCGGGGTGGTGACCTCCTGTACCCTGGGCTTCATCCTGACCAGCATCCTGCTGTAACAGGCATCCGGTGCGAGCGGCTCCCCCGTGGGAGCCGCTTTTTTATCCCCGCATCCCCGGCCCGCGCTTTGCCATCGCCCCCCACTCTGGGTAGCATGAGCCCTCTTTTATTCAGCGGAAATCCCCCATGTCTCGCGTCATCCTGCTCTGGAGCGGCGGCAAAGATGCCATGCAGGCCCTCTGCCACGCCCGGGAAGCGGGCCATCAGGTGGTGGCCCTGATCACCTTTGCCCCGCCAGCGCCCCGCTTTCTCGCCCATCCCCTGTCACAGGTTCGCCGTCAGGCGGCGGCCCTCGCACTGCCCCATCGGCTGGTCACCATCGAAGCGCCCTTCGATCTCGGTTATGAGCGGGCCCTGGCGGCATTGAAAGAGGAGTGGCAACTCGATGGGGTCGTCACCGGCGACATCGACAGCGTGGGGGGCGCGCCGAACTGGATCCGCGAGCGCTGTCGCCCCCTGGGGCTCACCGTTCACACCCCGCTCTGGCAACAATCCCGCGAGGCGTTGCTGGCGGACATGCTGACCCGCGGCATCGTCGCCCACCTCTCCTGCGTCGATACCCGGGTGCTGGCCCCCGAGTGGGTGGGGCGCAAGCTCGATGCGACCACCCAGGCCGAATTGCAGCAACTGGCAGCAACCCGGGGCTTCGATGCCTGCGGCGAGCAGGGGGAGTACCACACCATGGTGACCGACGGCCCCGGGTTTGCGGCGCCGCTGACACTCGGCCACTGGCAGGTGGCGCGCCAGGAGCACCTCGCCTATCTGCTGGAGGACGAGGAATGACCTCTCACGAGGGCGACACATAAAAAACGGGAGGCGATGGCCTCCCGTTTTGCTTGTCCTTAACGTTGACCTAGTTGGCCAGCTTGCCCAGCACCCGCTTAAGCAGGCGGATGCGCGGCTCGATGCTGTCCAGCAGCAGGAACTCCGCCTCCGAGTGAAAGCCACCCCCCATGGGGCCGAAGCCATCGAGGGACGGCACCCCGGCCGCCGCGGTGAAATTGGCATCGGAGCCGCCACCGGCCTCCAGCCAGGTGAAGGGGACTCCCTCCTCCCTGCCTGCCGCCTCCACCAGTGCCATCAGGGCCTCGGTGTCGCCGCTCGGGCGCATCGCGGGCTTGAAGCTCTGGCGCGCCACCTCGACCCGGCAACCGGCGAGGAAGGGGTTGTTGGCCATGAAGGTGAGCCGGTCGTGCACCGCCTGCGCCTCTTCGTTGCGCCAGAAGCGCAGATCCACGATCGCCTCGGCAAAGTCGGGCACCACGTTGACGCCGGTCCCCCCCTGCACCACCCCCACGTTCATGGTGGTACCGGTTTCCATGTTGACCTGCTGGTTGATGGCGAGCACCCAGTGGGCCAGCTCCGTGATGGCGGAGATCCCTTGTGCCAGGGCCGAACCGGCATGGGAGGCCTTGCCGTGGAAGGTGATGCGGTACTTGGCATTGCCCTTGCGGGCGCTGATGAGATCCCCGCTCGGGCGGGCCGCCTCGGCCACCAGCACGCAGCCGCTCTGTTTGGCTTTTTTCACCAGCCATTCTTTGGACCAGGGGGAACCAATCTCCTCGTCGCAGTTGCAGCAAACCAGCACCTTGAGCCTGGCCAGCACGGCCGGGTCCAGCTCTTTCAAGGCATACCAGGTAGAGAGCAGGCCGCTCTTCATGTCCGAGACGCCGGGGCCAAAGGCCTGATTGCCTTCGATTTTCAGCGGTCGCTTGGCCGCCGTCCCCTCGGGGAAGACGGTGTCCATGTGACCCACCAGCATGACGTCGTAGTGATCCGCCCCCGGGGCATTGGTTGCCTCGAGGCAGGGGCCGCACTCGGCGGCGAACTGGTGGCGGGTCACCTGCCAGCCGATGGCCTCATATTTCTCGGTCATGATGTCGGCGACCCGGGCCACCCCGGCCGGGGTGCGGGTGCCGCAGTCGAGGTTGATGAGCGGGGCGAGATCCGCCAGATAGGTATCGAGGGAAAACGGGCGCGTGAGGTCGTTCATTGTCTTCTCCATGGAACAATCTGCGTAAAACACAGACTGTTTTTGCAACGATAAGAGTGGGCGGGCACTCGACGCCGCCTCGTCAACGGCGGTCGGCCAGCGTGGATCAACTGGCCGCCGCCTCTACTACACCAGAGCCTTTACATGAACAGCAGATAGTTGAGGAGCAGCGCCGTCACCAGGGCCCCCGCCATGGGCACGCTGGTGCGCTTGACCACCACGAAGGGAGAGACCTTGGCGATGCCCGCACAGGCGATGAGCACCGCCGCGATGGGGGAGACGGTGCGGCCGATGCTCGAGGCGAGCTGCATCGGCAGCAGCATGGTCACCGCTGGCACGCCAAACTTGGCTGCCACCGCGGGGGCCAGGGAGGAGAAACTGAGGAAGGCTGCGTTGCCCGAGCCCATGATGACCGCCGCCACCATGATGAGCCCCACCATCACCAGAGTCATCAGGCCGCTGCCGATGCCGGCATTGCTGGCAGAGTGCAGCAGGGTATCGATGGCGCCGATGGCCTTGAGGGATTCGGCGAAGAGCTCGGCACAGACGATGAGCGCCACCACGGGGCCGAACACCTTGCCCATGCCGTCGAGGAAGCTGGAGAGCCCCGCGAAGGCGGTGCGCACCGAGCGGGTGCGCAGCAGCTCGCACAGCATGCCGATAAAGACCGACAGCAGCATGGCCACCTCCACGCTGACGCTGATGCTGGTCACCAGGAGCTTGGAGAAGGTCATCATCAGTACGAAGGGGATGATGGGCAGCAGGCCGTACCAGGTTGGCGCGGCCACCTCGTCCGCCCCTTTTTCGTCAAGCTCCGCGTGCTCGCCGCGATGCAGGGCCGGATCCCAGCCCTCCTGACGGTCACAGTGCCGCTGCCAGAAGAAGTGCAGCACCATGGTCACCAGCAGCATGGGGGCCACCAGCCAGATCTGGTAATCGACGAAGTAGCTGGTGGGATCCATTCCGGACTGATCGGCGGAGAAGATGGCGTTGGTCTGGGTCGGGCCGATTTCGAACGCCTGGGAGGTGGCGATGACGCCGCAGGCGGAAGCCGGGCTGATGCCGAGGTTGCGCATCACAGGGTACATGGTGACCATCAACAGCAGGCCAAGGCCGGTGGCGGAGGTGACGAACAGGGAGACGAAGACCGCCACCAGGTAGCAGATGGCCAGCATCAGGTAGCTGGACTGGATGCCCGCCACCGGTTTGACCGCCACCCGCACCAGGGCCTGGGAGGCGCCGATATGGGACATGTAGGTGGCAAAGCCCGCCACCGCCATGATGGTGAGGCCAAGGCCCGCCGCCCGGTAGGAGAAGATCCCCTTGAACACCTCGAACAGGTCGAACAGGGCGAAGCCGGTGCTCTTGTCAGCGGGCAGAATGGGTGCAATCCCAGCCAGTAGGCCACCGCAAAGAGGGCCATGCCCGCCAGCGCCAACACCGCCTGCGGGTTGTAATCCTTGATGATGCCGTAGACCACGGCGATCAGCACGAGCAAGACGAAGACGAGTTCCAAGGTGCACTCCTGACAAGATTATCGAGAAGCGCAATTTAGTGGGGGATCTCCCCTTTCCTCTTGATCACCATCAACAAAGATGGAAAAAGCAAACGGTTGTAGATTTTTATTCCGAAAATAAAATTAAAAACGACATTTAACATCAAGGAACTGGATCTAGAATGCTCCCCAGGGTATCCCTGACCGACAACCGCCACTTTGTTTGCGTTGGATCAACATCCCGCCGGGGTGAACTGGCCAAGATGCCCGTCGACACAGAGCGACCATTTCGCACCGGAGAGAGTTATGACAAACCAAGCCACCGCAGGCACCCCGACCTGCGACTGCAAGCTGTGGGACATCCTCGTCGAGTCTGCAAAGGAACGCACCACCATTCGTTACTCCAAACTGGCCAGGCAGGCCGGGCTGGAGCAGTGCCAGGATGAACTGCGCACCCTGCTGCAACGCATCCGCATGTATTGCACCGAAAATCACCTGCCCATTCTCTCCGCCATCGTGATGGATGATGTGGGCAAGTACGCCGGCCTCTCCTCCAGCCTGCCGGATGCCCCCTGGGAGCGGGCACGGGTCTTCGATCACGAGTGGACCACCCTGCACTGAGTGCCGCCCCCTGAATCCGGAACGCGCCCATACCAGCAGGCGCGTTCTGGTTTTTGGCCCCCACCGTTTCTTCCCCGGCCCCAGCGGCCCATCCGGCCAGGTGTGCTTCCCTGTGAGGCGCCCTGCCCCCTGTCGTCCTATCCGGCCAGGCGTGCAGCATAAGGGCCTCCTGCCCCCGGTCTCCCCCTTTGATACCGCAGCGCATCCCGTCCCAGACCAGCGTGTGCTGGCGCGCGGCCCCCTCCCTTCTCCACTCGGCCTGACTGGTAAAACCAGCCCATCCGGCCATGAGCGTTGCCATGGGGGGGCCACAATGCCAGAATCGGGCCCTTGCACGATTTCAGGGCCGCCGGCCCGCAGACAAAGGATCCCCCATGGCCACCACCCTCTATGGCATCAAGAACTGCGACACCATCAAGAAGGCCCGCAAGTGGCTGGAGGAGGCGGGTATCGATTACCGCTTTCACGATCACCGCGCCGACGGTCTGAGCCCGGAGCAGCTCGATCTCTGGCTCGCCAAGCTGGGCTGGGAAGCCCTGCTCAACACCCGTGGCACCACCTTCCGCGCCCTGCCGGAAGCAGAAAAACAGGGGCTCGACACCGCCAAGGCCCGTGACCTGCTGCTGGCCCACCCGGCCATGATCAAGCGCCCGCTGCTGGACCAGGACGGTACCCTGACCCTGGGCTTCAAGGCAGACCTCTATCAATCCCTCTTCTCCCGTTAACTTTTTCTGTTAAGGAACACCGATGTCGGACGTCATCACACTGGCCAAGGATCTGATCAGCCGCCCCTCCGTGACCCCCCTGGATGAAGGGTGCCAGACCCTGATGGCGGAGCGCCTCGCGCGCCTAGGGTTCGTCATCGAACCCATGGTCTTTGAGGACACCACCAACCTCTGGGCACGCCGTGGCAGCGAGGGTCCCCTCTTCTGCTTCGCCGGCCACACCGACGTGGTACCCGCCGGCCCCCTGGAGAAGTGGGACACCCCGCCATTCGAGCCGACCATCAAGGACGGCATGCTCCATGGCCGGGGCGCCGCCGACATGAAGGGGTCTCTGGCCGCCATGGTGGTGGCGACCGAGCGCTTCGTGGCCGAGCACCCGAACCACAAGGGCTCCATCGCGTTTCTCATCACCTCGGATGAAGAGGGGCCCTTCATCAACGGCACGGTGCGCGTCATCGACACCCTGGAGGCACGCAACGAGAAGATCCGCTGGTGCATCGTCGGCGAGCCCTCCTCCACCGCCCAGGTCGGGGACGTGGTGAAGAACGGCCGTCGCGGCTCCATCACCGGCGATCTGCTGGTGCGCGGGGTGCAGGGCCACGTCGCCTACCCCCATCTGGCGGACAACCCCATCCACAAGGCGGCCCCGGCGCTGGCGGAGCTCGCCGCCATCGAGTGGGACAAGGGCAACGCCTACTTCCCCCCCACCAGCTTCCAGATCGCCAACATCCAGGGCGGCACCGGCGCCTCCAACGTCATCCCGGGGGAGTTGCAGGTCCAGTTCAACTTCCGCTTCAGCACCGAGCTCACCGATGCGGCTATCCGCGAGCGGGTCGAGGCGCTGCTGACCCGTCACGGCCTGGACTTCGAGCTGAAGTGGACCCTCTCCGGCCAGCCCTTCCTGACGGACACCGGCGCCCTGCTGGACGCCACTGTCGCCGCCGTGGCGGCAGTGAACGGCCAGCAGCCGGCCCTGCTCACCACGGGGGGCACGTCCGATGGGCGCTTCATCGCTCCCACCGGGGCGGAAGTCATCGAGCTCGGCCCGGTCAACGCCACCATCCACAAGGTGAACGAGTGCGTGAAGGCGGACGATCTGGATCTGCTGGCGGACATGTACCAAGGGGTGCTGGCACGACTGCTGGCATGAGCGGCGCTCCGGACAAGAGAGACCAGACCATGAATCAGGATCAACTGCTTGGGCTGGATGAGAGCCACCTCATCCTGGTGGGGCGCGGCCCCCATCGTCTGACCGCCGCCACCGCGGCGGCCTTCAACGACATGCAGGTGGCTGCCGCCCATGCCGGTTTCAACCTGCAGGCGGCCTCCAGCTGGCGCGGCTTCGAGCGCCAGCTCGCCATCTGGAACGGCAAGTGGCGCGGGGAGCGCCCTCTGCTGGATGCGCACAACCAGCCCCTCGATGCCCTGCAACTGGGCGAGACCGAGCGACTGCACGCCATCCTGCACTGGAGCGCCCTGCCCGGCACCAGCCGCCATCACTGGGGCACGGATCTCGACATCTACGATCCGGACTGCCTGCCCGCCGGCACCCGGCTCGCGCTGGAACCCTGGGAGTACGAGGCGGGCGGCTGGTTTGTCGATTTGCGCGAATGGCTGGACGATCACATGAACGACTTCGGCTTCTTCCTGCCCTATGCAAAAGGGGAGCAACCGGATCAGGGGGTGGCCTACGAGCCCTGGCACCTGAGCTTCGCGCCCGAATCCGACGGGCTGGCCCTGGATCCGGTGGCGCTGGCGCTTTGTCTGGAACGGGCGGATATTGAAGGCAAGGAGTGCATCCTGGCTCATCTCGACGAGATCCTGGCCCGCTATGTCACCCCGGCACACCACGAAAGGAGATTCTGATGAGCTTGTGGTTATGGATAGGCTTGCCGCTGCTGTTTCTGCTCGGCCTGTTTCTCAACGCCATCAAGGACATGAAGCAGCTCGAGAAACAGCTGCCCAAGTACAAGGACAAGATCCGGGAAGTCAAGGACGACGAGGACGACTGACCCCCTCGCAGGAGCCCGTCGGCGCTCCTGCCCCCTTCCCGTCCACGGCATTTTTTCGCCCTCTGCCGCCCCCCTCTGCCTGCACTGAAAGCCCCATCCATTGCCCCCTTTCCCTGCGCTTTCCCGCGCGGGCACTCCGCCCTCACCCTGCTTGAAAACTGCGCAACAAACGTAAAAAACTGCAAAACAATGCACAATTAAGCCACACAAAGGGGGTCAATCTGCATATAATGTGCCTGTTTTGCAGCCCGCCATAAGGAGTTCGCCATTGGATGCCACCACCGTCAACAGTTTCTTCTTCATCGGTGCCCTGTTGGTGGGTGCCAGTGTCCTGTTGAGCGCACTCTCCTCCAGAGTCGGCATCCCCATTCTGGTCATCTTCCTCGCCGTCGGCATGCTGGCGGGTGAGGATGGTCCCGGCGGCATCCACTTCGCCGACTACTCGGTCGCCTACCTGGTGGGCAACCTGGCACTGGCCATCATTCTGCTGGACGGCGGCATGCGCACCCGGGTCTCCTCCTTTCGGGTCGCGCTCTGGCCCGCGCTCTCGCTGGCCACGGTCGGGGTGGCCATCACCACCGGCCTCACGGGCCTCGCCGCCGCCTGGCTGTTCGACCTCAACCTGATGCAGGGGATGCTCATCGGTGCCATCGTCGGCTCCACCGATGCGGCGGCGGTCTTCTCCCTGCTCGGCGGGCGCAGCCTCAACGAGCGGGTCAGCGCCACCCTGGAGATAGAATCGGGCAGCAACGATCCCATGGCGGTCTTTCTCACCGTCACCCTGATCGAGGTACTGGCCACCGCCCAGCAGGGGCTGGATGCCGGCTTCCTGCTGCTGCAACTCGTCAAGCAGTTTGGTCTGGGCGCTGGCATCGGCCTTGCGGGGGGCTGGCTGCTGTGGAAGCTCATCAACAGTGCCAAACTCGCCCCCGGTCTCTATCCCCTGCTCACCGTGAGCGGCGGCCTGCTCATCTTCGCCCTCACCACGGCGGTGGGGGGCAGCGGCATCCTCGCCATCTACCTCACCGGCCTGCTGCTCGGCAACCTCTCCCTGCGCAGCCGCAGTACCACCCTCTCCGTGCTGGACGGCCTGACCTGGCTCAGCCAGATCGGCATGTTCCTGGTGCTGGGGCTGCTCGCCTCGCCCCACAAGCTGCTGCCCATCGCCCTGCCGGCGCTGGCCCTGGCCATGTGGATGATCCTGTTTGCCCGTCCGGTGTCGGTCTGGATTGGACTGCTGCCGTTCAAGAACTTCGCGCCGCGCGAGCGCTGGTTCATCTCCTGGGTGGGGCTGCGCGGCGCCGTGCCCATCATCCTGGCGGTCTTCCCCATGATGGCAGGGCTGCCCAATGCCCAGCTCTACTTCAATGTCGCCTTCTTCGTGGTGCTGGTTTCGCTGATCCTGCAGGGCAGCTCGCTGCCGCTGGCATCAAAGCTGGCGCGAGTGGAGGTGCCCGCACCGCCCTCTCCCATCAACCGCTCTGGGCTGGAAATCGATCTCGACAGCCAGTGGGAAACCTTCGTCTATCGCCTGAGCGCCGAGAAGTGGTGCATCGGTTCGCCCTTGCGGGAGCTGCGCATGCCCCAGGGCACCCGCATCTGCGCCCTGTTCCGCGGCCAGGAGCTGCTCCACCCCTCAGGCAGTACCTGCCTGCAATCCGATGACATCCTCTGCGTCATCGGCCACGAGCACGACCTGCCCGCCCTCGGTCAGCTCTTCAGCCAGGCGCCGGAGCAGGATCTGGGCCCGCGCTTCTTCGGTGACTTCCTGCTGGAGGCCAACGCCAGGCTGGTGGATCTCGCCCCGCTCTACGGGCTGGATGTGAGCGAGGTGGCGGATCAGAGCCTCGGCGATTTTATTGCCCACCAGTTGGGCGATAATCTGGTGGTCGGTGACCATGTCGCCTGGCAGGGACTGCTCTGGACGGTGGCGGAAATGGAAGAGGGTGAACCCCGCAAGATAGGGGTACGCTTCCTGGAAGAAGACCCCGTCTAGGCGCCGGCCATCGTAGCCCGCATTTGTGTGAGAAGGGAGTGAACCATGCCTTATCAAACCCTGTTGTCCGGTCTGTATCCTCCCTCGCCCAAGCTGGGCCTCATCGAGGGTTTCTTTGGCAAGGGCTGGAGCTGGGAAGCCCGTGCCCGCTACGCCCAGTGGCTGCCCCGCCACGGCTATGGCTTCTACCTCTACGCCCCCAAGGAAGACGGCTACCTGCGCAAGCACTGGGCCACACCCTGGCCCGCCGACCAGCTTGAAGCCCTGTGCCAGCTCGCCCGCCAGTGCCGGGAGAACGGTCTGGCCTTCGGGGTGGGCCTGAGCCCCATGGGGGCCCATCACGACTATGCCCGCCAGCGACCCGCCCTGCTGGAGAAGGTGAGGCTCATCGAGGAGGCGCTCAAGCCCGATATCCTGGCGATCCTGTTTGACGACATGAAGGGGGACACCCCGGATCTCGCCCACTGGCAGCTCACCATCGCCCACGACATCGCGGCCCACACCGACGCAGGCCGCCTGCTGTTCTGCCCCAGCTACTACAGCACGGATCCGGTGCTGGAGAAGGTGTTCGGTACCATGCCCCCCCACTATCTGCAGGATCTGGGTCAGGGGCTCGACAGGCGCATCGATGTCTTCTGGACCGGCCCCAAAGTCTGCTCCACCGAGTATCCGGCTGCCCACCTCAAACAAGCCGCCGACTGGCTCCATCGCAAGCCCTTCCTGTGGGACAACTATCCGGTCAATGACGGCAGCAAGGCGAGCAGCTTCCTGCACCTGCGCGCCTTCGAAAACCGTCCGGCAGAGCTGGCGGATCTCGTGAGCGGCCATGCGGTCAATCCCATGAAGCAGGCGGCCCTCTCGGCCCTGCCGCTCGCCACCCTGCCCATGAGCTACAAGCTCGGCAAGCAGTACGATCCTGACAAGGCGCTGCACGCCTCCCTCAACGCCACCTGCGGGCCGCAGATCTCCGCCATGATCCAGGCAGACCTGCCGCTCTTCCAGGACATCGGTCTGGCCCAGCTCACCCCCGAGCAGGTCATCCATCTCAAGAGCCGCTACCTGCCGTTCCAGGATCAGGCCTGCGTGAACGAGATCCTGCGCTGGCTGGCCGGGGAGTACGTGTTCGATCCGGACTGCCTGACCGACTGACCTCATGAGTCCATGAAAAGTGGGTTCATAAAAAAACGGGCCCATGTAAAAGGCCACCTCCCGGGCAGGGAGGTGGCCTTTTTGCATAATCTCTCTTCAGGTGCCCCATGGCGTCACATAGGGCGGCAGATTGAGCGGGTGTTTAACCGAAGGCCAGCCAGACCCCGACAAACAGCATCAGAGAGCCCGCGATCCGGTTCATCAGAGTGACATTGCCGCTCTTGGCGAGGAAATGGCGCAAGGTGCGGCCACCGCTGGCATAGAGCATCAGGCAGGAGAACTCGATGACCAGGATGAGCGCGACCAGGGCCCCTATCTGGGGTGCCATCGGCTTGGCCGCATTGATGAAGGGGGGCAGCAGGGAGACCATGAAGGCCCACCCCTTGGGGTTGGCGATGGCGGTCACGAAACCCTGCACGGCCAGTCCCATGGGGCTGGTCTGCTGGCCCGCCGAGAGATCCGCCGGGATGGCCATCTTGCCCTTGGCCTGCCACATCTGGATGCCAAGCCAGACCAGGTAGGCGCCACCTACATATTTGAATGCAGAGAACAGGGCCGGGTAGTTGAGCATGACTGCCGCCACCCCGACCACCGACAGCACGGAGACCAGGCCGACGCCGACAAGCTCCCCCCACATCATGTGCAGGGTACGGCGCACCCCCAGACTCATGCCCAGGGTCATCGCCAGGGTCATGCACATACCGGGGGTTACTGAGACAAAAAAGAACGTGGGAATAAAGAGCGCCAAGATGGCGGGATCAATCCAGTCGGACACACTACACCTCCAGGTAACAAGCAGACGATCATGCCCAGCACACTCTTTTAACACAAGAAAAACCTTTTCGTTCAGCCCGAATTCAGACTCAAAAACCCTGTGACAAGGATTGTCGCACCTGTGTAAGATGCGGCCTTGTTCCTCTTTCGGGTTAGGATCTTTCATGTCTTTGAACAATCTCTCCATTCGTCTTCAAGTGCTTATCCCTCTCCTGCTCGCCAGCCTGTTGATGCTGCTGATGGCCGTGATCAGCAAACAGGAAATCGACGGTGCCATTCAGGACACGAATGAAACCACAGCCAGCGTCACCCGCCACAAGGACGACATCGCGGCCCTGATCCACGCCACCTACCGGCTGCGCACCAACGCCATCTACGGCCTCTACGATGAGGCCCTCTTCGCCCAGTTGCCGGCCCAGCTCTCCGCCGCCGAGCAGGAGATTGGCGCCATCCTGACCAGACTGGTTGTCACCGGTGCCGAGCAGGACAACCGTCAGGTCGCGGCCGCCCTGCAGGCCTACCTCGGCCATACCCGCAGCAGCATGCTGCCCCTGCTGACCGCCAAGTACCAAGGCAGTGGCGATCCCGCCGCCTATGAGCAGGCCCGCCTGCACTTTCGCGATCTGGGGGAGGCGCTCATCAAGCAGATCGATGCCATGTCCGTCCACATCAATCAGCTGACCCAGACTGAGATTGCCGAGGAGCAGGCCCACTACCGCGCGACCCTGCTGCGCACCCTGCTGTTGATGGGGGGCACCCTGATCGCGGCCCTGCTGGGCGGCTGGTGGATCTCCGGGCGCATCGTGCAACCCATCGGCCAGTTGCAGGAGGTGATGCACGCCGTCGCCCTCGGCCGCTTCAACGTGCGTGCCAATGCTGAAGGCAACAACGAGCTGGGCCAGCTCGCCAGGGATATCAACCGGACCCTGAGCCAGCTTGCCAACACCATCCAGACCCTGACCGGCATCAGCGGCAATGTGGCCTCCGCCGCCACCGAGCTTGCCGCTGTGATGACCCAGGCAGAGGTCAACGCCCAGCAGCAGCGCGGTGAGACCGAACAGGTGGCCTCCGCCGTCACCGAGCTGGCCAGCACCGCCGACAACGTCAACCACAACGCCGCCCTGGCCGACGAGCTGGCCCGGGATGCCAACAGTCGGGTCGAGCAGGGGCTGGCCCTGTTTGCCGAAAGCATCGAGGCCAACGGCCGCATGGCGGGCAGTCTGGAGAACGCCGCGACTGTGGTGGCCAGGCTCAAGTCCCAGTCCGAGCAGATCGGCAAGGTGATCGAAGTCATTCAGAGCATTTCGGAGCAGACCAACCTGCTGGCCCTCAACGCCGCCATCGAGGCGGCCCGCGCCGGTGAAAGCGGCCGCGGCTTTGCGGTGGTGGCCGACGAAGTGCGCCTGCTGGCCGCCCGTACCCAGGACTCCACCAAGGAGATCCAGGCCATCATCGAGCAGTTGCAGAGCCAGTCCCTCTCCGCCAACAGCGGCGTGCAGCAGACCCTGGAGATCCTTGGCCACAACCAGCAGCTCTCCGCCGAGGTACAGGCCTTGCTGGGGGGCATCACGGACGCGGTCAACCAGATCAACGGTGCCAACGCCCAGGTGGCGACCGCGGCAGAACAACAATCCTGCGTCACCGCCGACATCAGCCGCAACCTCACCAACATCCACGAGATCGTGAACCAGAACGCTGCCGGCATCAGCCAAAGTGCCGCCGCTAGTCACGAACTGTCACAGCTCGCCGAGCAGCAGCGCAGGCAGCTCGCCCAGTTCCAGCTCTGATACTGCGAGGATCTCTTCGATACCACGGGGCCCGGCGCTGGCCCCGCACTTGCCCCTTTCCCTTCACGCCTCCTGTTTAAAACGGGTTTTTGCCATCAAGGTGTCATTAGGGGCTGGGCTGCATTCGCAAATGTGGGTATGGTAGAGGCACGTCACTCCCCCTCATCGAGAGATCATCATGAGCCTGAAGTTCAAGAAACCCGCTTTTATCACGCTCGGCCTCATCGCCCTGCTCTCCGCACTCTGGCTCGATTTCTATCTGCCGGAACACACCATCGCCACCATCACCGGGGTGGAGGTGAAGCGCACCGACAAGGATGGCCCCATCAGCCAGAAGAACCCGGCTGACGGCCCCACCACCGACGTCTATTACATCTACACCGAGCGCCCCGGCGAGAAGATCCGGGTGTTTCGCAATGAAGACACCGAATGGGGCTGGCCCTTCTACTTCAAGTTCAACGCCGCCGACGTCCAGGCCAAGGCCAAGTCCATGGAGTTCGAAAAACGCCTGGCCATCATCACCTCCTACGGCTGGCGCGTGAACATGTTCTCCATGTTCCCCAACGTCACCAAGATCGCGAGCACCGAGCCCGATGCCTCCACCTGGAGCTTCTTCCGCTGGTTCTGGTTCGGTGTCTGGGCCCTGGTGATGGGCAAGGCGGCCATCGCCACCTGGCGCTACTTCGATCGCCTCGAGGACGAGATATGAGCGAGCCGAGTAAGACCCGCACCAGCTTCTATCGCCGGCTCTACGTGGCTCACCTCATCAGTCAGGGCACGGACACCGTGCCCGCCATCATGGAGGCGACCGGCATGCCGCGCCGCACCGCCCAGGACACCCTCAGTGCCCTGGCGGAGCTCGACATCCAGTGCGCCTTCGAGCAGACCGAGGGGGCTCGCCATCTGCAGGGGCACTACCGCATCAGCGACTGGGGGCCCATCAATCCGGCCTGGATTGCTGCGCAGCTTCCCGTCATCAGGCAGACCCTGGGGTATCCCTGACACCCCGGACCCGGGTCTGCTCCCATAGAGAAGGGGCCAGCCTTGCGGCTGGCCCCTTTCTTGTCTGGCCTGATATCCCGTTGCCCTCCCCCGGACTCACTCCCCTTCGCCGAAAGACTCTTCCGGCAGCGGCTCCGCCGACTCACCCCGGGTGCAGTCGATGATGGAGCGCTTGGGATTGTTGGGGTCGCGCAGCAACAGGGGGGCCATCCCCTCGTCATGCAGCCTTTCGTCGGAAAATTCGCTGCCATAGGCGTTATGTGTCAGCCTGCGGGCATTGGCGATGGGGGTATCCACGAAGAGGGCATGTACCTCGAAGGTGGAGGCTGGCACCAGGAAGCCGACGATGGGCAGGCCGTGCAACTCCTGATGGACCTTGTACCAGGCAAAGCCCTCGCTCACCTTGTCAGGGGTATACATGGCGAGCTGCGGATTGGCCGGGCGCCCGGTCTCGATGTCGAGATGAAGGGTGTCCAGCTCGCAGGTCGCCAGCCCCTGCCACATCTTCTCGAACGGGGTCGCGCAACCCGTCAGTTGCATGCATGTCAGCAGCGCCAACGTCCCTTTCCACATTCCAAACCCCTTATCCGATGTCCAGGATGTCAACCAAATGAGCGCAGTCGCTGCACCAGCAACTCGATGAAACCGACCCTGTCGAGCCCCAGCAGCACCAGGGCATTGGCCGGTTTGCCGGTCAGGTCGTAGCGATCCACCACCGTCATGCCCAGGGTATGGGTCCCGCCGGTTTCGATATCGACCCGGCACTCCACCCCGTGAAACAGGGAGGGCGCCAGCAGCCAGGCGATGGTACAGGGGTCATGGAGCGGCGCGCCAGCAAATCCCCACTTGGGATCCCGATGATAGATCATGAAGAAGTCGAGCAGCTGTGCCACGCACTGCGCTACCGGGTTGGGAATGGCGCGTACCCGCTCGATATCCTCGTCCATCACCTGGGCCTCATGGGTCACGTCCAGCCCGCACATGGTGATGGGCAGCCCCGACTTGAAGACCATATCGGCCGCTTCGGGATCCACATAAATATTGAATTCCGCCGCGGGGGTCCAGTTGCCCGCACCGGCGGCGCCCCCCATCAGTACGATGCGGGCGATCTTCTGCTTGAGCTCGGGGTGGGCCGCCAGCAAGAGGGCAATGTTGGTGAGCGGCCCGGTCGGTACCAGGGTGACCGGCTCCGGGCTCTCGCGCAGACACCTTGCCATCAGTTCAAGGGCGCTCATCGCCCGGGGAGCAAAGGCGGGATCCGGCAGCTCTGGGCCGTCCAGCCCCGATTCGCCGTGGACGTTGTCGGCGATGATGAGCTCACGGGCCAGGGGCTTGGCAGCCCCCGCCGCCACCGGGATGTCGTCGCGGCCGAGCAGGGTCAGGATGCGCAGGGCATTGTTGAGGGTCTTGTCCGGGGTCTGGTTGCCCGCGCTGGTGGTGACCGCCAGCACCTTCAGCTCGGGGCTCGCCAGCGCCAGAATGAGGGCGATGGCATCATCGTGGCCGGGATCGCAATCGAGAATAACGGGCAACGCCATGGACAGACTCCTTACAACATGACAGGGAGCCATACCTTAGCAAGAGATGGCCAGATGAACTCAGGAGGGAGTCACAAAACGCCTCAACCAACGAGATCAAGTACTTGGCGACAGGCCTTGGGAGCGGACACCCAGATTCGCCGCGCCGCCATCGTTCGGGTATGATCCCTCCCCCTTCATCGTCCGGTTGCCCCATGTCCGCCATCATCGACACCTTTGTTGCTCCGCCCTGCGCCGCCATCATCGAGATCCTGTTTGAGGATGCGCATCTGCTGCTCATCAACAAGCCGAGCGGCCTGCTGAGCCTCTCGGGCAAGAACCCGCAGAACCTCGATTCGGTCCATTACCGGCTGGTACAGGATTACCCCGGCTGCACCCTGGTGCACCGCCTCGACTTTGGCACCTCGGGCGTCATGGTGGTGGCCAGAAACAAGAGCATCAACGCCCTGCTCTGCCACCAGTTCAGCCAGCGCACTGTGAGCAAGGCTTACGAGGCACTGCTCTGCGGCCATCTGGCGGCGGATGAGGGCGTCATCGACGCATCCATTGCCAAGGATCCGGCGCTGTTCCCGCTGATGAGCATCTGCGCCGCCAGCGGCAAACCCGCCCGCTCACGCTATCAGGTGATGGAGCGGCTCACCCTGGAGGGGGCAGGCCAGCCGGTGCCATTGACCCGGGTCAGGCTGGTACCGGAAACCGGGCGCACCCACCAGCTGCGCATCCACAGCCAGTGGCTGGGCCATCCCATCCTGGGATGCGATCTCTATGGCGGCCTGCTCCCGCCCGGCTGCGAACGGGCCCCCAGACTGATGCTGCACGCCAGTGAACTCGGTTTTGTGCACCCGGTGAGCGGCGAAGCGGTACAGATCCGCTGTGAGGCACCCTTTGCGCAGGCACTGGCGGCCATGACGGTGCAACAGGGGTAACGAAGAAGGGGGAAAGCAGGGCCAGGAAGGCAAAAGGGGCAAACGGCGGATAAAGATAGGGGCCGCGCTTTCGCAACGGCCCCCACCCCCCACTCGGTGTGGTGCTATCAGATCAGCTTGCGGGCGGCGCCCAGCACGATCTTGATGGCATCAGATTCGGTTTTCGCCATGGTTTCGGCGTTCGGGATTTCCTGCTGGGTACGGTTCACGATGACACCGGCCACCATGCCCGCACGCAGGCCCTGGCTGGTACACATGGTCAGCAGGGTCGCGGACTCCATCTCGTAGTTCAGCACGCCCATGGCTTGCCACTCTTTCATGGAACCCTGGAAACGTTGTACCACGCGACCGGATACGGTGTCGTAACGCTCCTGACCCGGGTAGAAGGTGTCAGAAGAAGCAGTGACGCCCACATGCAGCTTGGAGCCCAGCTCCTTGGCGGTGTTCACCAGGGCGGTGGTGCAGTCAAAGTCGGCCACTGCCGGGAACTCCATCGGCGCGAAGTGCAGACTGGCACCGTCGAGGCGCACGGAGCCGGTGGTGACGATCACGTCGCCCACGTTCAGGTGCGGCTGGATGGCGCCGGTGGTGCCGATGCGCAGGAAGGTACGGATACCCAGCTGGGCCAGCTCTTCCACCGCGATGGAGGTGGACGGGCCACCGATACCGGTGGAGCAGATGATCACGGCCTTGCCGTCCATCTCGCCGCGCCAGGTGGTGAATTCACGATGGCTGGCCAGGTGCACCGGGTTGTCCAACAGCTCTGCGATGCGCTTCACGCGCTCGGGGTCACCGGGGACGATCGCCAGGGTGGCGCCTTGCAGATCCGCTTTTTTCAAACCCAAGTGAAATACATCAGACATAGTGGACTCCTGGTTGCGCCCCGCCGCATGGCAGCCGAGTGCAGTTAAGGTGATTCTTTATGGTACTTTCAAGCCGGTGTCCCCTCATCCGGGGAGGCGCCAACTATGGTCAAAAACGCTTTCCAATTCCTTGATGCGCCTCACACTTCTGCGCTTCAAAGCTGACAAAAATGGCGCGAAACGTTTGCTAAGATGATGAATTTCTTGAAAAACGTTTTTACGTTCCTTTTGCACTCCCATCCCTTGTCAAGCCTTGAGCGACCGTCCATTTAAAGAGCTCGATCGAGTCCACAAAGTTGCAAACGAGATACCATTGACCCCTTCTCATCCCCTCCGACGCTGTTATGTTGGCGCCCGCATACCACTTAATGGCTAATCATACGGAGTCCATCATGGCGACATTCAAGTTCTACATTCCCGCAATCAACCTGATGGGGGCGGGCTGCCTGCAGGAAGCGGCAGCGGATATCCAGGGACATGGCTATCGCAAGGCGCTCATCGTCACCGACAAGATCCTGGGCCAGATTGGCGTGGTGGGCCGGCTTGCCGCCCTCCTGGCCGAGCACGTGTAGCCCGCCGCGAAAAATGAGAAATTCTTACGGGGAAAATGACTATCGACTGGAGCATGGTATTTATCATTCTCGGCGATGCAGATTCCGCCGAGAATGAAAGATGCTATTGGCAGATGAATGCTTGAGTTTCTTGACGGGTTCGGCCACCTGGCGGCGTCACAAGATTGACCTGTGCATTACCTGAGATACAGAGGCTGATGACATGTTCATCTTCATCATCGATATCCCGAGTACCATCCGGGCTGAAAGTGCTAGAGGTGATGCTGTTAGTTGCTGTCAGTGAGCTGGGGAAATCTGCACTTCTTACCAAAACCTGCTCTCCATTGTTCAAGACGTCATTTGCATTGTCGTCAATGAACACCAAGAAATGCGAGGGGTCTGCCGTTACGCAATTGTCGTTGGCATCAGCCAAACACGCAGTCACTACCGTCTGATTGTCAATTGCTTGGCTACGAGCGAATCTCATGTTTTTCAGTATGTTACGGGACTCGAAATGCAGAGCGTTTCCGCTGAGCAAGCTGGATAAAGCCGGGGCCTCAATACCGAGTAAAATGACGCCCAAACTGACCGCTATCATCAGTTCAAGCAATGTGAATCCTTTCACATTCTTCATAGCGATATCCTCCTTGAACAAATAAAGCCTAACCACTGATTGCCATATCGCCAGAAAAAGCCAACGTTTAACAGGGGTTTAAACCTCGATTTCATAGGTTGGTAAATCAGGCGCGGGCCCAATGATGGCGCCTCCCTGATAAAACGCCTTCTGGCCGATGGCCACCCCTCCCCCTCGCACAATCACCACGCCCCCGCCCGGGGTCTCAAGCGTGGTACTGGTACCCGTCGTTGCGGTGACGGTCCCGACCAGCAACGGGTCGGCGCCGGGTATCAGCTCCCGGAACTGCTTGAACAGGTTCATACAAATCGCTCCACACTCAGTTGCTGGCGCACCGTCATGGCCTTGTTCTGCAGCTCAGCAGAGACCCTGACGCCCCGGTTGTATCCCTTCCAGCCATCCACCGCGAGCAACGCCCCGGGCAGAATAAGCCCCGTATCGGCAGACAACGGCAGTTGGATGGTCTGGGTGCGCTTCGGCATGGTCTTGGCCAAGCCCACCACACCCTGGGCGCGAGCCGCCACCACATCGCACACCAGCGGGTGGGTGATGGCCAAAGCCTGCCGCTCCCCTGCTGTGCCTTGGCGCAGCACCCGCGCGTTGATGCCCTGATGGCCACCGCTGACATAGATGCCGTTCGCTGGCAGCCCCGGCTGGAAGTCGCTGCCCAGCGTCGTAATGATGGCGCGGGGGATGGCCACATCGGCCAGCGCCCCATCGAGCTGCCAGGGCACGGTCGGATAGCGTGGCTTGATGACCAGGTGCCGATCGCGCTGATGCGGTAACACGAACCCACCCGCCGCCTCGGCCAGGTACTTGATCGTCTCGATGGGAGTCTGGCTGTCGAGGCTGAAGAAGCCGCCAGGTACCAGCCAATCCGGCGCCTGCCAGTCCAGGGTCCACCCGAACGGCAGCAGCGCCTCCGCGAGCTGGGCCATGGTAGCAGCCCCGATCTCACTCACCGCCTGGGGTAACTCGTGGGTTGGCGACAGGTAGGCTGTGCGCGAGCGCCCAGTCAGGGTCGCCGACTCGCGGGCAAAGCTCTGGCTTGATTGCCAACCATCGCACACGCAATCCCACTGCTGGCCGTTGACGAAGATGCTTACCTCCTCCTCGTCCATCATCTCGGCTGCCGCGATGCGGGGGATCTGGGCCGTGAACTGCCAGGCCCAGGAGTCGGTATCGAGCTCGATGCTCAGCGAGGTGGCGGGAATGTCGAGCCCGTCCCTCACCCGTACAATGCTTGCTGCGTTGCTCACCAGGTAAACCCTCCGGGTTGGAATAACGATGTGGGCTTGCCCGAACCAGACAAACTCCAGGGAGGCATCCCCCCGGGGGCGGCCGAACGCCAGCTTGCGGCTGCGCTTGTCCGGGCGCTCCGGGGTGATGGGGGGCTTGGGGGGCGGCGTGATGCCCCAGGGGGGCTGTATCGCCTCGTCCCACCCATCCCGCCAGCTTTTGCGAAGGGGCAGACCCCACTGCCAGCGCTGGCCGGTCAGGGTGAACCCCAGCCCGATACCCTGGGCCCAGCCGCCCTGCCACTCGTTGTCCAGGCGCGGCAGGTCACGATAACCGCTCACCTGCCAGCACCCCGCCCTGGTGGCCTCACGCCACGGCGAGCGCGGAGTGACATCGCAGCGCGGCAGGCTGGTAAAGCCGGTGCCGTGGGTCGTGCCCAGTGCCGGGCCTTCTTCAAAGCGATCCTGCACCAGGTTATCGCAGCGCGGCATCTGGGCCGCGACACCTACCAGAGTGCTCTCCAGCGCCGTGCCCTCTTGCCAGGACTGCTGATGGTGCGCCTGGGCCACCCCGGGGCGCTCCCAGTGGCTGATGACGCTGGCCACTACATTCTGGGCTTGCTGCCACTGACCCTGGCTGGTGTGGCTCGGTCCCCTAAACACGTTGATGTCATAGCCCGCCTCAATCTGGTAGAGCGCGGCCCGCGCCGTCACGGCCAACGTCGCATCGATCACCACGCTGGCGGTGATGTCCGTGACCGTGGCAGGGGCCGTGCTGGCCAGGGTAGCCGGATGGATGGGCGTGATCGTGACATCTGTCAGCGGTGCCTGCCCCTGCCCCTGCAAGACGGCAGGCAGCACCAGCCCGGGGGAGCTGGCGAAGGTGGGCGGCAGACAGGTGCCCTGCAGCACGACCACATAGCGCACCACCATGGCCGGGTTCAGCTCCAGGGCAGCGGACGACTTGCGGGCCTTCTGCAGCGCCAGGCGGGCGTCGGTTCTGGCCATGCTGACCTCTTGGCTCACGCAGAGCGGTTAGGGTTCGGTGAAGGTGGCATTGTTGATGCGCACCATGGCGCCCGCATACAGCTCGTTGGCCGGGATCTCGATGTCGGCCCCGCTGCCCGGTGGCCCCACATCCAGGTCTGCGATAAAGACCCCATCGCGGTTGGCCAACCGCCCCCACGTCTGGACTCCGTTACCGGTGACCATCTTCTCGGCAAGCGGCTTGAGGGTCAGCACCCCGCCCGTCACGCTCTGGGCGCAGGGGTGGGTAAACTGCATGGCGACCAGCAGCACCTGACTGGTGACGGCGGCCCCCGGGGCGGGCCGTGGCCCGGTGTAAATGGTGAGGGTCGCCGGCCCCGCACTGCCTGAGTCGATGGCCGTGGCCAGCAGATTGGCGCGAGCGGTGCGCAACGTATCGGAGTAGGTGAACATATCAACCTCCTGACAGGCCGACCCCCTCCCCGGGGGCGTAGGGGGTGGGGAGCTGGTAGTCGGCCGCCACGGCGTTGTAATCGGCCGGGCCGAACGCCGGATCGTCCTGGGCGACCAGCATGTAACGTTGGGCCAGCCAAAGACTGTCGAACCGATATTTGCCATCTCCTTCCCGGCTCATGGTTTCGGCGATCAGATCCCCCGACTGGGTGAAGCAGAGCACACGGCGAGCGACCCCCTCACCGTTGATGGTGACTGTGCTCTCGATGTGGCCCATGGCGCGGGATCGGCCTTCTGGCGTCACCATCATCAAGCCATCGTAGGCCCCCAGACCGGGTTGACACGCCAGCGGGCGAGGCCGAGTTTCAAGCAGAGGGAGTACGGCTTCGGCTGGAGTCTCCTGATTTCCCCACACCAGCCCAGAACCGATGACGGCAAACGGGTAAAGCGGATCCATCGCTACCTCCAGGGGCCGGTGATGTCAAAACCTACTAGCGATACCGCCACGCCTGTGTATGCGCTAATAGCATATGTCGCTCTGAGGAAACGCACCGAGCGCCCCCCCATAAGTGGAAGATTGCTAAACGTCTTACCGTCGTAGGCTGCGATATCGCCATAGGGATTGATTAACCCTGGCAAGGAACCGCGCATGGTGTCTCCTCCTTCCAGTACCATGGTCGGCTCTTTGGCCAGATAAAAACCGTTGTCTGCAGGATTTGGAACAGCGAGGCCCATTCCCATTCTTCCGAACAGCCCGACAGTCACCCAGGTTATGACCCCAAATAACTGGCTATGGGCGCGCGCCAGCACACGAGTGCCAGATGCAGAGTGAATGAGGAAATCGTTGTGGATATTACTGGGTGAGTAACTTTGGGGGGCAGCCCAACTGTACGCAGTCGTTGCACCGATACTGTTTGGGATACCCCCCAACACCGCATGATAGCGGTCTCCTGCCCTGACCGAGTTGATGTACCCAACTGGAATACATGAGCGAGCATTGCGAGCAGCATACGCCGGGATGAAATAGAACAGCAGCTTGTCCCCAATAAGATCCCAGCGGCCATCGGAGTACCGTTTGGTGGCTGGCCACGCCTGCGTACTAATCAAGGTGTAGGTGGTCAGATCCTGCACATCCTCCACCATGCTGACTTTGGCAAAATAGTAGTTGAGGGTGCCATTTGTCCACCCGCTGAATGCCGTGTTGTCGATGTGGTAGCACACCGGGTACTGATCCACCGACTCCGGGCTGCGGATGATCATGGTCTGTCCATCAGCGCTTTCCGCCAGCAGCGTCCATCCCAACCCCGGGATCTTAATGCTGATGGTGCCGGTGGCGCTGCTGCCCGGGTTGCCGCCGTCCAGCTCAAACCACACCTTGGTCGCATTCACCTGTTTGACCCGGTGCTCGCCGTTGTAGGCGGCCGGGCTGGCGCCACTGATAGCGATCACCGATTCAGGCAGGTAGCTGTGACCGTTGTCGATGGTGGCCACTGCGCACCCCATGGCGGCATCCCATGCCAGGCTGCTGACCGTCAGGTTACCAAACCCCGTGATCAAACACGCCTTGAGCAGAGCGGCCAAGGCGCCGGGAGCGGTATCCCCCAGACTCGGGGCCCCCTGCATTGCATTGCTGTACCATTTCACCGGAAACGCCATGATGATCTCCTATAGAGGTGGGGCAGATTGCCCCACCTGGTTGGTCCCTTATGGGGTGTTGATGTTGCCGCGCAGGGCCAGCTCGAACTTGTCGGTATCCTGTGACGCCACCGACTGCAACACGGTACGGATCGGCCAGAAGGGGGCGCCGGCTGCCTGGGTGGTGAAACGCAGCACGTTGCCGCTCGACCAACCCGCCCCCCAGCCCCGGTGATCCAGCCTGAAATAGGGCTGGCCGTTGTTGGGGTTGATGGGGGCCAAGTCGGTGTTCACATCCCCCACCGCGATCTGGCCCACATGCTCCCCAACCAACACAAAGGTGGTGCTGGAGGTGAAGATCACTGCCCAGCGCTCCTGCAGGGCGCCCCGGTTGGTGACCAGGAGCGGGTAAACCGTGTCGTTGTATTGCGCCGTGGACTGGTCGCCGATGAGGTAATCAGACCAGACATTGGTCCACGCCTTCTGATCGAACAGGTTGGTATACCTGGCCCACAGGTCGCCGATGATGAGGGCGCTGGAGACATAGGTATCTGCCGGGTCATAGGCATGGGACAGCGCCTTGGTCAGCAGCAGGCGGCCCGAGATCTCCACGTCGCTGACAAGGCTCATGTCCTCGATGCGATGCACGGCATAGAGGGGTTCGACATAGCCGGTCAGGTCTAATGGAGTGCCGAGCGTCACCACGCCGCTATCCAGGTTGACGCTGTAGAGGGTGGTCGCCAGCGCCTTGCCGTTCTTGTCCTCCACATGGGCATGCGCCAAGCGGGTGCGGCCGGTGCTGAGCTGCTGCCCTGCACTGACCCCCAGCGGGAACGCCGACTTGCGGGTGCTGTGAACCACCACCGTGGTCCCCTTGCGGATGAAGGGCACCCGGCCATCGGACGGCAGACGCACCGGATCCAGCCCGATGATGTCGGCATCGAGGGGCAGATAGCTGAACACCACACAGTTGAACAGGATGGTGTCGGCCACCACGCTGATGGGGCGCCAGATCTTGCCGTCCAGCCCCACCTGGTCAACGTCATACCAGGGCTGGCTTTCGTTGCCCGCAGCGGTGACGAACCGACCAAAGCGCACCGTCACCACCCCGGTCTGGTAGTTCACCCGGCCATCCATGTCGGTGGTGGTGAAATAGCCGTCCCCGTCCGCCGTGGCCTCGATGCGCCGCCCGCTCGCGGTGTTGGCGCTGATGTAGAGGCTACCCGGCGCCACCGGGGCCCCCGGGGTACGGAAGGTCACCTCATCCACCGACTGGGCACTGAACGAGGTGGCCAGGGACTGCAGCGACGGCTGCGCCGTCTGCCCGGCCGCCCAGTCAGACAGCACCGCCAACCCGTTCGAGTAGTCGATGGTCCCTGCCTGGATACCGGATCCCGTCTCCGGGTCCGGGTTGCGGTAGAGCAGTCCCTGCCGATCCACGTAGGTGCTCCCCCCCAGGGTGAAGCGCAGCGACCCTTCCAGAATGGCCTCCGCAAACCCGGGGGTGACATCAATGCGCAGCGCCTGGGCGGTCAGGGTGGCGTTTTGCGCCAGGGCACTGTTGTTGTTGCGGTAGGTCACCTCGACCCAGCCCCCCTCGCCATCGGGGAAGGTGTACGCCGTGTTGTGGTACTCGATGCCGGTCATGGTCCAGCGCTGCACCGCCACCTGGTTGTTGCCCACCCATTTGGTGCCCACGGTCACCCAGGCATAGGTCGGCTTGGGCAAGGGGGCACTGCCATCCGGCATGAAATGCAGGGTGCCGGCGGCGTAGTTGATGGCCCCCAGGGTGTTGCCGCTGGCGTCCTTGAGGTTGCCCTGGCCGTCATCCAGCAGGGTGATCACCGGGTCGCGGGTCTGGATCACCAGCTCCTGATCGTCCACATCGAACTTGTGATAGAGCGCGTTGAATTTGACATGCACCGACCCGGGGGTCAGGTTGGTGGCCCCGCCACCTGCCCCGTCCAGGGTGATGGAGAGGTGCCCCACCTGGCCTGGGGTACTCAGGCGCCCCGGTTCAACGTGGCGCTCGGTCACCGGCTCACCGTACTGGTACTGGGCGATGTACTCCTGGCCCAGCGCCGGCAGGGTGATGTGATCGAGGATGATCACCCCCTCGGCATAGTTGATGGTGCCGGTGATGTTGCCGCGCAGGCGCCCGTCCCCCACCGCATCGTTGGCCGTTTGGCCGCTGCCCCAGGTCAGGATCACGCTCTTGGGGGTGATCCCGGTGTGGGGCAGTTGCCATGCCGATTTGCTGATGCTGATGGGCTGGTTGCTGCGGTTGGTGTAGTTGACCGGGGTCGCCCAGCTGAACAGGATCGCGGTGTCCACGTCCGGCAGCGCCCCCAGGGTCAGCATGACCGACCCGGTGGCCAGGTTGACGATCCCGGTGCCGAACGAGCGATCCGCGCCGAACAGCTCGCCGCGCCCGTTGTCCTTCAAGTCGTACCATTTCCCCTGCGCCATAAACGACACCGTGAGGGTACCGGGTGCCGGGGTCGGCAGCAGGGTGATGGTGTAGGCATAGCCCCGGTTGTTGGCCTTGATGTCGATCCTGGCGGTGTCAGCGATACGGGACGGGCGAGACGCGGGCCAGAAGCTGATGGTTTTGCTTGCGGCCCCGTAGTTCGGGCACTGGGCATTGAACTCCAGCTGACCACGGCCATAGTCGATGGCCCCCACCACGGACCCGGCGACAACCAGCTCGCCCCCCTTGTCGGTGATGACGGCCGCACCGATGGTGATGGTCAGGGTGCCGGGTTTCACGCCCGTGCCGAGGAACAGGCCCCGGCTGGGGGCAATGCTGACCACGGTCGAGAAGCTGACCAGCCCCTTGCCAGAGTCCACCAGGCTGGCCATTTCGCCAGCCGCTGTCAGATCCACCGCCGGGGTCTCGGTACGGGCAGACGGCACGATCTGGGTAAAGATCGTCTTGGCCCGCACCTGCATGGCGCCCAGGTTCACCGCCTCCGCCAGCTTGGTGGTGGCGAAGTAGTTGGCGGCATCGGCCACCACGGTTTCCCGCAGGGCGGTTTTGACGTTGGTCACCACATCATAGGGGGTCGGCTGCTCCCCCTCGAAGGTGTAACGCAACGGGTCAGCCAGCTTGCAGGTCACCACGTTGCGGGTGAACTCGGGCACGTTGGGCACCTGGAACTTGGCCAGCTGCTGGGTGACTTCAAGCACCCGCACGTACTGCTCGAACTCCCCCGCCTTGCCCTCGTTGCCGACCAGCACCAGGGTCTCCCCCACTTCCGGCAGGCGCACTTCGACGCGCTGGAAGAAGCGGATCGCCCGCTGGCCTTCGAGCTGGGTGTCGTACAGGAAGCCGCGCCACTTGGGACCACGGGCCAGATAGCGCTCCAGCACGTCGCGGGCATTGGCGCGGGTGTCGTGATGATCCCGGGTGTTGATGAGGCATAGCCCCACGTTCGGGTCAGCCGGGGGCACCTGCACGATGATATGGGCACCCCGATAGGTGTCCGTGTCATCCGTCTGCACCGCCAGAAACGCCTTGCGCATGCTGACCACCCCATAAGTGCGGTCGAGATCGCTGATGTCCTGAAACAGGCCATTGTGCTCGCCGCTCACGATCTCCTGACCGGTGATGCGGCCGCCGCCGTCCGTGGTGTCAGTCAACCGCTGACTGGCCATCAGTGTGATGTCGCCGGAATGAATGGTCATCGGATCACCTCGGTGAAGTTAAGAGTCAGGGCATAGGGTTCACCCGCTTCGGGGTCAGCCATCTCGATCACGGGGATGGCCACGATGCCGGGCCGACGCCAGACCACCTCCCGCTGCTGCCCATTGAGCAAAGTGAGGGTCATCAGCTGGGCCACCTGGGCCTCCAGCGCTTTAAGCAAGAGCACCGTGGCGCGGGGGGCATGGCCCACCAGGGTGATGGGGCGCCCCTCCGGCGTGGCCGTTTCCTCGACCAGGAGAGCGCCAGAGAGCGTCGGCGTGACAACCTGCTCGACGGGCGACCAATCGAACTCGTCGCGCCAAACGAGATCATCGGGCAGGAGCAGCCCGTTTAAGGTGACGTTCATGAGCGCAATCCTTGCTGTTTAAGGAGGTTGATAAAGGCGGCAGCATTGGCCTCATCGGCCTGAACTTCGGCCCGGGCGGAGCCTGATCTCAGCTCGATTATGATCCGCTGGGGCTGCCCCTGGGTGAACGAGGTTTGGGAAGATGGCCCGGCTTGACTGGCAGCCGAGGTGGTGGTCTGCGCTTTCTCTGCTTCCTTGGCCTGGGCTTTGCTCAGTTCCTGCTGGAGCTTGGTGCGCATGGCCTCCATCTCCTTCTGGAACTTCTCTGCGTACCACTTGCTCCACTCGCTATAGGCAGGGATGTCCCTGACCTTCTGGCTGTAGCGGGCCAGCTCCTCTTCCACGCCGGCGAGGGTGTTGGCCAGGGCATCGGCATTGCCCCGCAAGTTGTTGATGTCCACAGTCTTGTAGAAGAACGAGCCGGCGCCCACGGTGCGGGTGACGTCCCCTCGGCCCCCACCGGCACCGCCCCCACCACCTGCCGAGGCCACGACATTACCGGTCTGCTCTGCCTCTTTCTGCACGCCGCGAAGGCCGGATCGCATGGCATCGGTGGCACTCTTGGCCCTGGCGGCGGCCGTGTCGAAGCCATCGCCGATCGCCGCCACCGCCTGTTTGGTATCGCCGCTGCCCCCCTTGACCTTGCTCATGGCGTCGGCAGCGATGGCCATCGAGCGGGTGATACCATCCCCGGTGAGCTGGCCCTGCTTGGCCATTGCCTGCATACGCTCGATCACCGCATCGATCTCGGCCTTGTTCTTCGCCTGGTTGAACGCCGCCGCCAGGGCTTCTTCACAGGCTGCCGAACTGGATCCGGTGTATTGCACCAGGGTATCCAGGGCGCCGAGCGTATTCTGGAAACTGGCGCCGATACGACCATTAGCCCGCTCGAAGTCCAGCCCCAGCTCATCAAATGCCTTGGCCAGCTTTGCCGGACCATCCGCCGCCGTCTGCTTGGCCACTGTGTTGATTTCGGCAAGATAGTCGCGGGTCTGCTTGGCTTCATCGCCCAACGCCTTAACGGCGGCGGCCCCTGCTCGCCAGCTGCCGGTGGCCTCGTCGTAATGCACCTTGCCTTCGGCGACCAGGCGATCGAGGTCTGCCACGCTGGTGATGGCCAACCCCAGCTCGGCAGAGAGGGCTGCCAGTTGGCCATTGAGCTGGGCCTGGGTTTGCGAGCGCTGGGCCTGCGCCTCTCGCAACGCCAGCTCGGCCTGCACCAGCTGGCGCAGTGCGTTGGCGAACTGGGTGATCTGGATGATGGATTCCACCGTCACGGCAGCCAGCACAGCCCTGATGGCCATGCCCAGCGCCCGCACGCCGATCGCCGCCCCGGCCGCTGCCGTGCCTGCCGTGGTCATGCCCCCCGCCGCCGTGGCCGTCGCTGCCGGCAGGGCGATGAACTGGCCGTAGAGGCCGCGCAGATCGGCAATCCAGCCCGCGATTTTCAGGCCATACCAGGCCTGCGCCATCACCAGCAAGGCATCGCGCCAGGCATAGACGGTCTGGATGAAAGTCTTGATGGATTCCCCAAGCCCGACGATGCCATCGGAGAGGCGCTTGGCCCACGCCTGCAGGCGACCATCCTGGGCCATCTGGTCGAACTCACGGTTGAGGCTGGCCAACTGGTTCTTGAGCCAGGTCAGCGCCCCGTTCTCCGCCACCATGCGGTAGAACTTGGCCAGGTTGTCCTGGGCGTTGGAGATAAGCCCCGAGAGCAGGCTCATGTTGTTGGCCGCTGCCCCGCTCGACTGGGCGGCGATCTCGTTCATCAGGGCCTGGATGGTGTCCCGGCCGAGTTTTCCCGCTTCTGAGAGCTTCTGCAGTTCGGCGGTATTCTTGCCGGTGACCTGCTCCAGCAGTTGCCACACCGGCACCCCGCGCTCGATCATCTGCAGGATCTCCTCCCCCTGCAGCTTC
This sequence comes from Aeromonas sp. s6, assembly GCF_040907815.1. Lineage (NCBI taxonomy): Bacteria > Pseudomonadati > Pseudomonadota > Gammaproteobacteria > Aeromonadales > Aeromonadaceae > Aeromonas > Aeromonas sp. s6. Next base: position 32,275 of record NZ_JBFOCN010000072.1, on the reverse strand, counting down.
TGCTTGGCCCAGGCTTGGCCCAGCGCCAGGGAGATGCCCTGCACCTCCTCGAAGCCGCCACCGAGCTTGTAGGCCTGATCGACGATGCCCTGCATGGCGCCATTCATGGGGTCGATGCCAAAGGCTTTCAGGCGCACAAAGACCTGGGTCACCTCGTCAAGCTGCAGCGGGGTGTTCTTGGCGAAGTCCTGGATCCAGGCAGACGCCTCTTTGCCGCCGGCAATCGACCCCATCACAGCCTTGAGCTGCACACTGAGCCGCTCGGCCTGATCGCCGGTCTGGAACATGGCCATCAGTTGGGTGGTGAGGGTCTGGATCCCGAACCAGGTACCGGCCATGGCCACCAAGCGGCCGGTCAGGCTACCGATAGCCCCCTGGAAGCCGCCAGCGCCTTGCGCCCCCTGCATCAGGGAGCGCCCCAGCCGTTCGGTCTGGGCCGCACTCTCGCGCAGCTCCCGCTGCAGGCGTTGCTGTTCCTGGGCAAGGTTGCTGGTATCGATCCCAGCTTGGGAGAGGCCCCCACGCAGGCGGCCAACTTCGCTGTGCTGGGCAATCAGCTGGCGCTCCAGCTGCTTGACCTCGGAAGCCAGCAATCGCTCCTGGTCGGTGAGCTGGCGAGCGCTACCTGCCGCCCCCTGCTGCTCGCGGCGCAATTCGGCCAACTTATCCCGGGAGAGTATGGTGGCCAGTTCGAGCTGGGTCAGAGCCCGGCCACTGGCCTCGAACTGATTGATCAACTCCTGCTGCTGGCTCAAGGCTTCCAGCGTCTGCGCCAACCGTTCGGTCTCGGCGGCCGTCTCGTCTGAGATAGGCCCCAGCTCCTGCACCTCACCCGCCAAAGCGGCCAAGTCTTCCCGACCGGTGACCTTGGCCGCCAGCTCTAGCGCGAGTTTCAGGTTGGAGTTGGACATATGGGCAACCCTGAAAAATTGGATTGCCCCATGGTAAATGGATGGATAAAAGCGGGGATTTATGGTGAATTACTGAGAGAAATGTCACAGGAATGAGCACTTAGATAGTTCATGCTGATTAACTATCGTTCCATTATTATCCTGTTAAGCTTCATCAAATTTTGAGGGTTACATTTTGTCATTATATAAATTTGTTGAAAGAGAGTTCCTTGATAGTTTTTTCACCACTGGTTGCCTCAGATTAGGTTCATTATATGACTTCAAGGATACAATTGAACACGGCAACAGCCGAGGTGATAAATCCGAGGGTGAACATAATTTAATCAGAGGAATCGATGGCACTATCGCGATCACTAAAGATAAGTACGAACCTATTATTTCAGAAGTTTTCAGAATGGAAGGAGAAGGAGAGGCATTTCTAAGTAATTTGAGTATTGTTGTACCTAGAAGGTCACCCGATGGCTTTGTGTTCTGCACGAGTAAGTTGTTCACTGAAAAACTTTTCTGGAGATGGCATTCCGAGAATAAGGTAGATGCATGTTATGAGATCACTAATCCTATTATGTTTTTCTCAGCAATTAACAAAGCCATCACAAGTAGTGCTTTCTTTTTTGGAAATGCGAACGTTACATATGCAGAAGACCCCATTCCATACAACTCTCCAGAAGCCAACATACATCCAGCGTTTACAAAAGAGAAATACGGTTACAGTTGGCAAGAAGAGAATCGCACTGTTTGGGGAGCAAAGGGTCCTTGTGGGCGATTGAAACCTTGGATTATTTATGCTCCCGAGGCTAGGCAATTTTGTCGCCCATTTTCATTCATTGATGGCAAGGTTATTAACTACGCAAGCATGTCAACTACCAAGTAGTAGAAAGTGCAACTGAGTTAAAAACGGCGGGTCTCCCCGCCGTTTCCTATTTCACATCGTCACACAGTCTCCGGCCGATCCACATAGAAAGGCGCGGCCTCACCGTCCAGGGCCAACAGTTCCCCCTCCAGTTCGATCTCGATGGGCTTGTCGCTCAGGAAGTCCACCGCCTTCTTGGGGGCCAGGCTGGCGCGGGGTACCGTCAGCAGGATAGCCTCCCCACTGATCACGCTGCGCCCATCCAGGGTCAGCTTCGCCTTCACCTCCGGCTGCACGTTGCCGGCGATGCGGGTGCCGGTGATGGCGTTATAGCTGGCGCTGACGGTCACCGGGCCGCCATCTGCCACCGCCCCCGCCTTGGTGGCCCGCAACAGCCCCAGGGCATAATTGATCTCGAAGTCGGTACCCAGCACCAGAGCAGTGGCGCCCTCCTTCACCACCAGGCCGGTGGCCGAGAGGTTGGTCTTGCCCAGGCTCACCCACTTGGGGTGCGCCAGCAGGGTCACCGGCACCTCGGTCAGCGTCCCCGCCCCCTGGTTGATGGGGCTCTCCAACCCCATAAAAGCGGCGGCTAGCAACACCGGCGGGATCTCGCTGGTCTTGATGTTGACCGTGGCGGGCTTGGGCACGAAGTAGCTCTCCCGCGCCTGGCCCAGCTTGTGCTTGCGCTTGCTCGGGATACTGATCTTCTCGCTGTCCGGTTTGACTTCCAGGCTGTTGACGTCCACCGGGCCAATCACCCCGTTCGAGACGTTGTTGGTGAAGGTCTCGATGTAGAGATCCCCTTCCAGGTGCAGTGTTTCACTCATGACCGTTCTCCCTTGAATTTCACTGTCGTCTTGAAGGCAAGGGGCAGATAGACCACCCCACCCTTGTAACTCGGCTTGACCGGTGCGGTTTCACGCCGAAAGGTACTGTCACCGCAGGCCCGACCGGCCACGGCCTGCAACATGCGCCCCAGCCACACCCCGGCGCTGGCCTCCTTGGGGGTGGCTCTATGCACCAACACCAGCAGCCAAACCTGCTCGAACGCGCTTTGCCGCCCACTTTGGCTGCTCTCGTTCTCTCGCTCTCCCTGGTAGATGATGTGGATGGCTGGGGTGTGCTGCCCCAGGTTGGCCACCGCCTCCAGGTCGGTGGCCACAAACACCTCCTTGAGCCCTTGCCCTTTCAAGGGCAGCAGCAGCTCGCGCAGCCGCTCCCCCGCCGCCAGGTAGTCGAGTTCAGGCGTGGGCCCGTTCATAGGAAGCCCCCAGTTCCCCGGCCAAAGACCCGACCATCAGACTGCAGCTGGGCCAGATTCTGGCTCTCCACCTGCTCGCCATCGGCCGCCAGCCCCAGCGCCAGCTCCCCCTTGCCCACCGACTTGAGGAAGGCCAGGGCCGCCTCATTGCGTTTGGCAATCTGCTCCGGCGCCTGCTCGCCATAGAGGCGGTGGCGGGCAATGTCGGCGCAGATGGGGACCAGGGCGCTCGGGACATGGGCCAGCGGCAACGGGTAGCGCCCCGCCAGGTAGCCGTCGATCAGGGCGCAGGCGTCCTGCAGGGCGACGGTGATCGCTACTTCATCCAGCTCGCCGGCCGGGGTCATGGACAGGCGCAACAGCTCCGCCTCGCCAAAGCGGGTCACCATGTCGTTGACGCTGGCGTACATATCAAGCGCCCTCGGCCACGGGGTCGGCAGGCGGCTCAGTGGTAGTGCCAGCCTCGTCCTTGACCGGGTATTGCACCTCGGTCGCCGCAATGGCAGCCACCAGCTCGGCCTTCTTCATGCCGGCGGCACCCGGGATCGCCATCTCCACGGCCAGTTCGCGCAGCTCATCGACCTTCATCTCGGCCAACGGGATGACCTTGCCATCCAGCGTGGCGACGCCCGCCAGATAGCCCGAGCCAGTCAGGCCGCCCACTGCTGCGTCCAGATCCCGGCCCGTCTGCGGTGCATCAGCCGTCGCAGGGGCGACGTCTTGACCCAGGCGGGTGACCACCAGGCGCGGATCGGCCTCCAGGGTCTCGCACTGCACAGGCGACACAGCCAGCTCAGACTTGCCAGGTGCAATCGCCAGGCCCGCGCGAAAATAGACCTGACGAACCGTTGATGTGATGCCAACGCGAATAGCCTGTTCCATCTCGTGTTCCATCTCATGTTTCCCTCTGTCTCGTTCAATCCAGGATCCGGTTTAAACGGGGGTTAAACGCCCACACTGCGCTCGCTTCACCCCGCCGTTAAACAGCTCGGTGTCGCTTACAGGTAGTCAGCCACCACCAGTTCCAGCTTGCCCTTGAGCTCGTTGCTGGAGCTGCTTTCCAGCTCGCGCTCCAGCATCTTGGTCGCCAACTTCTCAAGCGACGCCGGCACCACCAGCAGGGTCGGCTTGATGCCGAGCTTGCGGCCACCGTCCGCCTGGAACTCCCGCATCCGGCTGTAGGCATCCCACAGGTTGTCGGGGGTCAGTGCCCGCTTGTTGGCGAACGCCAGTTGCCAGAAGCCAAAGCCGGCGGCGTCGCGGCAATCCACCCCGTAACGGAACTCCTTGCGGGTGAACACCGCCTCGTCGTCGATCTTGGTCATAGCGATGAGCTCGGGGGACTTGCGATCCTGGAAGATGATCGGCTTGAGGGCGCGGCTGGTATCGAGCAGGAACCAGGGCTCGCCGGTATAGGCGCCATCCACCACCAGGTTGGCAACCAGCGCCGGGGTGCCGGTGCCATCGACCTTGGGATAGACCGGGTGATCGGTATCGAAGAAATACTGGGCGTCGTAGCAGGGTGTGGTGAAACCGGCTCCCAGCAAACCGAAACAGAGCTCGTCGGGATGTACCCCGGCCGAGCGCCCCATCTCGGCGAACAGCGGGGCATAGATGCCCAGCTCGTCGTCCGCGATATCGTTGCGATCGACGGCCACGGTGGCTTCGAAGTCTTCGTTGACGATCTGGTAACCGTGGGTCTTCATCGACTCAATCACCCGATCCCCGACCCACTTGCGCAAGCTCGGGAACTTGCCGAGCCAGCCATAGGTGTTGGACTTGGTGGTCGATTTGATCACGGTGGCGATCTTGGTGTACTGGGTCGGCGCCTCGCTCTTGGCGTCTTCAAAGTTCTTCTTGAAGCCGGTGAAGAGGGACTGCAGCAGCGCGGGTGTAATCATGGCCATGGTCTATTCCTTCTCTGGTTAAACAGAACTGCCTTCGTGTGAAACGGGGCTTGCTCAGGCCTTGGCCTCGGCAAAGTCCTCGTAGCTGATGCCGAGATGGTCGGCGGCGTACTTGTCCTCGGCCGAGAGCACGGCCTCCCCCTTCTTCTCCGGCAGGGTGACGGCGGCGGTCTGGCTCGCCGTGAGCGCGGCGATGGCAGGGCGCGGCTCCAGCAGGGCTTTGAGGGCGGCCACCCCCTTCTGGGCGGCGAAGGCGGTCAGGTACTCCTCTTCGGCCGCCACCACCTTGCCTGCGGTGCGGGCCTCCTTGATGAGGGTCGCGGCATCGGTGGTGTCCACCTGGGCGGTCAATGCCGCCACCTGGGTGACCAGGGCGTTATAGGTCGCCACCGGCACGAATTGCGCCAGGTCAACCTGGGCTCCTTGTTGTACTGACGTCGTCTGTGCCTTGAGGGCGGCCAGAGCGGTCTTCTCGGCCGAGAGCGCGGCCTCCAGCTCCGGCGCCTTCTTGGCGCTGGCCTGTAGGCTGTCGAGCTCGGTGAGCGCCTTCTGCAGTTGCTCGTCGGTCGGGTCACCGGTCAGCTCGATGCCGAGCTTGGCCAGCAGCTTTTTCAGCAGTTCATTCATGGGAGTCTCCTTGTGTACCGCATGGGCGGGGGTGGCCGGCTGGCCGGGTTGGATCGGTTGAGCACTCAAGGCCGCCAGCGCCTGCATACCCACCACCCCGGGATCGTTGGTGATGGCGGTCATGCGCAGCTCCAGGGGGCGGCCCTGGGCGTCATAGGGGAATACGGCAGAGAGGAAGCGATACTCTTTGGCAGCGACCAGGGCGGCGGCCCGCTCGGTCCAGCGGGGTTTGATAAAGAGTCCCTCCCCCTCGCGCCACTCGATTTCGTCGCCGTTGTACCAACCGGCCGCCGGGGCTGGCTGGCCGTTCTGGTCCACCTTGAGGGTCTGGTGGTCGTAGTCGATAAGGATGTCTTGGCCAAGCCCCTTGGCACGGGCAATCAGGGCAGCGGCGATCTGTCCATCCAATAGCCAGTGGCCGCTAGGTACATCAAAGGGACGACCGTCACGGGCCTTGAAGGGACCGACCGGCAGCAGCTGATACCAGCCATCGCCTTGGGGAGTGAGTTGCGCATCGAGCACCGCCAGCCGCTCCCCGCTGACGGGGTTAGCATGGAGGATGGCCACGAGGGGCGCTGAGTATGGAGTCTTGGATATGTTCATGCCGCCATAGTGCGGCGGCATGAGAGAGTGCGGGGTTTATGGTAGGTTAATGGTGTTGGTAGAACTCATTCAGTTCAAGAATGCATCGGCGGGCTGACCGTAGATCAGTTTTGGGTACAATACTGGTCACATCAACTGACTCCTCACCAATATCTAGCAATCCGATGGGGGATTGTTGGGTATTAATCAAATCAACATAACAGCCATAATCTATTCCATATACACTATAACGAATCCCTGGTAGATCTTGTGCTGATATACCTTTTCTTAATATATGTAAAACTCTAGCATCATATAAATAATCTATCAGTTCATCTGATGTTCCAACCTGTAATAAAAAGGCTTTTGTTCTCCTTGTTTTGATAACGCTGTCCACGATCCAGAAAAGTAAGTTTTTAGCCAATGCATGAGATGATACAACAGTTTCTTTTGATGATATGTACCATGCCGCAGCAGCTTGTCTGACATGGGGTATAGAGACAGAATCATCATTCGCTTTTTGTGCTGCAAGGCTTAATATATGAATGATATCCCTTGGCACCCCCTCACAGGCACGCACCAACTCAATAAAGGCATTACTTTGAGTAAATGCTTTCGATATCAACTCCGATGTGGTACTAGGCATTGGTTTATCACCATCCCAAATGGCTTGGATGTGCTTCAAAACCATTCGTTTAAAGAAATCAACTGCTTTATCCTCATCATTATCAAAAACCATGTAATCATCAAGTGTAACCGCTGACGATATATCAGCACCGACTTCAATTCCAACATTGCCTACACTTTGATCTGGTATGATAAAGTTACTTCTCTGTTCTATTGCTGCAATCTTCACAACAACACCACGGATCGGTAAAATTGCACGCCTTAAAAGGTCCGCCAATATAGGCTGCAAATCTAATGGCACTTCACTCCATTCATCTATTAGCAGCCACAATTTTTTGTTCGGTAGATTTTCTACCATTTTCTTCATGGCTGTACCGACCCTACCGAAATTCACTCTTGGTGTGTGTATTCCGATAGTGGTTGTTTTGACAGAAACGGTTGAACTTTGCCCATCACCTTTATTTATGCCAGCATTAACACCAACATTTCTCAGATCAAACTTCATACCAGCAGTGATTTCATCACTCACAGAGTTTGTATTTGTCTCTATCAACTCCTGAGTAACCTCGCCACTTACGGTGACTTCACTATGAGCATCAAAAAATGCATCTAATGCAGGTCCAACCAAGCTAAGATCTATCAGGTCATCTTTCTCAATAGCACATTCAAGAATCGATGTGTGAATTGATGATAAAACATCAACAAGCAGTCTTGTGGCTCTTTGCTTTATAGGTAAAGTCGCATCGGCATAAACACCACCAACTGATCCGAGATTGCGCATGTCAAGTTGAATTGCAACTTCTTTATTTTCTTCTTTCTCTTTCCTCAGCACAGTCAGTATGTGCGTTTTCCCTGTTCCTCGTCGACCGAATATTATCTGGTGGTCTATAGAAGAAAGCACATCAAAAACGGATCCAATGTCTACAAACGTCTTTTGTAAAATATCGTCATCTTGCCTTTCTGCTCTTTTTGCAATTCTCAAAAAGGCTTTGTTGTACTCCTTCACACCTTTCCCCTCTAATTCGATTTAAGCGAGACTGGCTGAGCTAAGCATCACTCAGCCCGGAGGACACTGATGAGACCAACATAGCATGCTTAGCATGCTGTTTAACACTGTTTAAAAATGCGTATCTGCTCTTTTATTAACTTGGAAAGAGCCATCCCTCGTTTTAAGCCATCAATGCAGTAGACAACGTTTCAGGAGTTCTTAACTTAGATACCTTTCCAGCATTTCCAGCACGCTCTGCTGGTCTGCTTCCGACAACCCCAGATAGGGGCGCTCGGGCAGGTTGATCTCTGGGCGGCCGAACTGGTGGGCGGCACCGTATTCCAGCGGGGTGCCGAAGTAGAGGGTCTGGGGATAGGCCTGATAGTTGAGGGTGTCGCGCAGATCGTCGTTGAGGCGCAGCACCTCGTCGGCATGGCGCGGCTTGCGGGCGCGGTACTTGTCCGAGAGGGGGGCCCAGGGCTCCCCTTCCGGGGTCTCCTGCGCATCCCAGCGATCCCGGTGGGAGAGCGCCAGTCCTTCGCCGATATCCGCCAGGGGCTCGCTCAAGTCGCCGATGCGCTCATAGAGCCGGGCCAGCAACTCATGGGCATCGGCCACCCCGTGGTGACTGATGGCGATAAAGCTGCCCGCCATCAGACGTCATCCTCAAAGGTGGTCATAAAGTGCAGGGCCTCCTCATCGGCCGCAGCCATGGCGGCAGCCCAGAGATCCCCCAGCAGGTCGGCCTCTTCACCTTCGGCTTGTTCGCACAAGGCATCCAGCGCCTTGGCCTGTGCCAGGGTAAAGGGGCCATCTTCTGCCAGCAGAGCGCTGGCTTGCTCCAACAGGGTCATCCTTTCTCTCCTTTGCGGCTGGCGGTCGTGGCCTGGGCCAGCATGGCCTCCACCCGTTTGGCCAGTTCGGGGAAATGCGCCACCATGGCATCCCTCGCCAAGACCCAGGCGGCAAACGCCTCGGCGGCGGCTTCCATCCTGGTCTTGCCGGCATACTCCGTCAGCAGCCCCACTCCCGTCAGGTCAGGCTCCCCGGCCCAGAAGTGAACCTGGTGGCCGAGTTCGTGCAACCAGGTTGAGAGCCGCTGGGCTGATTCCCCCTGCTTGCCGCCGACGTTGGCGGAGATGCTCCAGTGACGGCGCAAGGTCTCGCCGCTGGTCCCCCTTGGCAACCAGTGACGGGGCCCGGTGTTGGCATGGGCATCGGTCACCACTTCGGTGGCCGCCGCTTGCACCGCCTGCATATCCACTGCTTTGAGTGTATCACCCGCCTTGACCTTGATAACCAGATGGCCCCAGCTTTTGGCCGTAAAGCCGTTGGTCGCGCTGGCCCGGCGCGTGTAATAGAGGGAGCGCACCAGGTAAGGGTCTGTGCCCAGGTACTCGGCAATAGCCGGCGCAACCTTGAGCCCTGCCGCTCCCTTGCCCATCTCGGTCTGCTTGATAAACAGGGTCTTGATTGGGTGGGCCTTGAGAAAGGCCGCCAAGGGCTCGCGCTGGGGTGCGGGTAGCTGGGCCAGCAAATCGCTGACCCCCTGCGCCGTCACCCCCTTGGCCGTCGAGAAGGCGCTCTCTACCAGGCGTTCCGGCAGACGCTCGGCCAGCGCGGGTTTCGCCGCCTCCCGCTTGGCCATCGCCTCGGTCAGGGCGGCGGGCGTCTTTGGCCGGTAATCAAAACCGGGGTCGATGCCACGAGGGATCCGGTGTATCTCCCCGGTCGCCTTGTCCACCCACTCATAATTGCCGTCATCCGGTGCCTGGCCCACCGTCAACCCCCGACGCTTGAGATCCGCCTCGGAGAGCAGGAACTTCTTGCACTTGCAGCCATAGCCGTTGCTAGGGCTGTGGGTCTCCCACCAGGGATGGTCCACCGGCAGCACCAGGTTGTTCCACTTGAGGTGCAGCTCCCTGGGGTGCTCGGAATCGCCGTGGCGATAGAGGGCAAAGGGGCGCTTGTGCTTGATGCGCTCAATCTGGTCATCACGCCCGGCGTTGTAGCTCTGGCGCAGGTTGGTCTCGAAAATGACGCGAGAGCGCCAGGACGCCGGGCCGGTATGCTCCCAACCGTGGCGAGCCACGACCTCCTTGAACGCCTTCTGAAAGGCCCCGATGGATTGCCCTTCGCTTATCGCCTTGTCCACCGCCCCGCGCAGGTCCGCCAGCAAGTCCGTCTTGGTCGCCCCCGCCACCATAAAGGCGCGGTTATGGGCATCCCGCCACACATCGGCCCAACGCTCGCTCGGCATATTCAGCTTCTGGCGAAAGAAGGCGATCGCCTCCTCGAACGGCAGACTGCCGTAACGAACGGGCATCAGTTGCCCTCCTCCATCTCCAGCATGCCGAGCAGTTCGCTGGCTGCAATGGCCTGGGCCAGCAGCGCCCCCAGCTCGTCATAACTGAGGTTGGGCTCCAGCGCCAGCAAGCCATCCCGGATCTCCTCCAAGGTGGTGGCCTGCATCACCAGCGCCTGGACGGCATCGGTCATGCTGGCAAGCAAGGGGGCGACCTCCGCCTGCAGCCTCGCCAGTTGGGCGTCGTTGTTATCCCCCTGAACAGGATTCTTTGCCGCCAAGGCCGCCAACCCTTGCGCCCTGAGAGCCGCCTCCCCGGCCCCTGCCTGCTTGTCGACGATGACCAGCACCTCTTCCCCTTCCTTGGGCGCCGGGATCTGCAGCTTGTCCCGCACCCACTGCGCCGGGATCTGCATCCCCATGCCCACCAGGGCCCGCAGTGGATAGGCCAGATCGCGCATGTCCTCGGGCTCGGTCACGTCGAATTCCAGGCGCGGGCAGCGGCGCGGCCCCTGGAAGCTCTTGCCGTTCAAAGCAAACAGCGGATAGACCAGATCCCGGGTCAGGGTAGCGGCGAGCTGGCGAAGGTCTGCATCCCGTACCTCCTGGCGCACCTCGTTATGCACGTTGCCGAGCGCATTGGTCGAGCTCTTGCCGTCTGCCTGGCTGGTCAAGGTGCCCCCCAGGATGGCCTTGCTCATGGAGCGTTCGCACCAGTCCATCATCACCACAAAGGGGTCGGCCTGGCCGCTGGCCGCATTCTGGAACTCGATCTCCATCCCCCGGGGGATGATGCCGCCAGCGTTATGGCCGATGGAGAGCACCGCCTGCAGCAAGGTGGATTTCTCCTTCTCGGTGGCCCCTTCCGGGTATTTGCCCAGACGCACCGGCAGGCCGTAGATCTCCAGAAACTCGGCGAGATCCCGCACGCTGTAGTTCTTGAACAGAAAGGGCCAGACCAGGGTGCGGATAAGGCCGGTGCGGGCCAAGTAGCCGGATTTCGACTTGGCCTTGTGCATGATCCAGCCGAACGGATTGAGGGCCGCCCCCTCCTTGCTGCCGTCCCGCAGTCGCACCTGGTTCCAGTCATCCGGGTGGGTCTGGAACCAGGCGGGATCGCGCCAGACGATTCCCTTGGGGAGCTGCAGCCCCTCCACCATCTCCCAGCCGCTGAACTCCTGGGCACTGAACCCCTTGAGCACCGCATCGGTGGCGTCAAAGATGGCATCATCCAACCAGGTAAAGTCCTCCAAGAGTTCCCGGATCATCTCGCAATCGCGCTGCTCGGCGGGGGTAGCATTGCGGGGCGGCTCTATGGTCCAGCTCACCCCGAGCAGGGACCGGCGCCGCTTGCCAAGCTCGCTCTGCAGATGGGCGTCCTTCTCTTCCATGTCTTCGGCCAGCTCGCACTGGGCGATGAGGCTCCCCTCCTCCGCCTCTTTGAGCGCAGCGGCCGCCTTGCCCGGGGTGAGCCCCACCGTGGGGTGTTCGCTGTAGTGGCGGCGCAGTTGGGCCAGCTTGGCGTCGTTTTCGGTTTGCGGCTCTTTCTGCAGGCGCAGTGAGTTGCCATGAATGTCGATGAGTCCGGCCATTACCAACCCCCTCTCTCACTTTTAATCAGATCCCTCGTCCCGAGGGATGGGTGATAGTCGTCGTTGCTGTCGCGCCCGTGTTTACCAGGTAAGGGGGTGAACTCGATGGCGCCCCCCTCCATCCAGCTGGCCCGCACGGCCATGGCCAAGGCCACGGCAAAGTCGCCGTGGCGCTGCTGGCCGCCCTGGCCGGTGTTCTTGCCCTTGTCGATCTTGGGCACCCCATTGATGACCTGGATCTTGCCCAGATCGTCCTGCACGTCCGCATGGCGCGGGATGATGAGGTTGCCATCCTCGAATTCCGCCTTGAGCTTGGGCATCCACTCCCGATACCAGGGGTCATTGAGCATCACGCACTCGATCATCCCGGCGCCCCAGCGCAAGCGGGCAGCTTCTGCCAGATAGCCGCCGTTGCCGGTGGCATCGAAGGCGGCCGCCGTGAAGCGGTGCAGTCCCTGCAGCAGGTAGAACAGGATTTGGCGCTGGGTCTCATAGGGGGCGTTGACCAACTCCACAGCGAAGGGCACCCGTTTGCGCAGGTTGGGGGCGATGGCGAGCGGGACGAACACCGAGAGATCCCCCTTGCGGGCGAAGTCCTCCCCCAGTACATGACGGCAATTGCGATCGAGCGCCTCCAGGCAGGGCTTGAGGTTCTCCTCACACCAGATCTCCGCCACCGCCTTGCGGGCCTCCTCACTTTGCAGCTCGAAGTCCGCAGGGGCGGTGAAGCGCAGGATGGGGATCTCTGGCTGCATGGCCCGCTCGATCAGGGTGCGCTTGATATAGACGCCGCTACTCTGCTTGGGCACGCAGAAATACTCTTCCAGCGCGTCTTCCTCGGTGGCGGTGGCCTTGAGGAGGCCCGCCTTCCAGCTATCCTCTGCCTCCGGCGTCCAGGGCGTGCCCTTGACCTGGCAGATGCGGCGATACAGCCCCTGGCGGCAGGCGTCGTCCAGGCTGATGGTATGGATGGAATAGTCTTTACGACCCGCCCGGCTGTCGTTTATCAGCTGGTTAAACAGGTTATCGACGCCGTTGTGGGTGCTGATAAGCCGCACCTTGGCCCCCCACATGGTCAGCGCCATCGCAGCCTTGAGTACCTCAGCCAGCCGGTCGTGGAACGCCGCCTCGTCGATGGTCACATTGCCCTGCATCCCCCGCAGGTTGGAGGGGTTGCTGGAGAGGGCCTGTACCTTGAAGCCCGAGGCGAAATAGACCACGAAGGTGAGGATCGCCTTGTCCTCGTCGTCGGTGAACACCTCCTCCTGGATCTCGCCTGCTGCCTTGTTGTACGCCTTGGCCCACATGGCCACGGCATCGATAAACTCTCGCGCCATCTCCTTGTTGCTGCCCACATAGAAATGGTGGCAACCACCAGCTGGCTTGGATTTGGAAGCGGTAAGCGTGGCGTCGGCCGCCTCCGCCCAGGTGATCCCGGTGCGGCGGCTCTTCTCGGCGATCTTGAGCGGGCTCTCGTCGGCAATCCAGATGCGCTGGTAGGGCAGCAGCACCTCGTCGGGGTTGTATTCGGTACCGAGGGTCAGGGCAAGTTGTTGGGCGATCGTGGTCATCAGGCAATCCCCAGGATTTCGCGGCGAATGGCTGCGGCGGCCTCACCGCTCAGGCCCGCCTGGGTGACGATGGCCTCGGTCTTGGCGGCCACTTCCTCGGCAAAGGCCTGGCGGATCTCTTTCTCCCGGCGATGCGATTGCATGGCCGTGGATTCGAGGCGCTGGGCAGCCAACATGGCGTTTTTCAGCATGTCGATATCCACCGCCTCCTCCGGGTTCTGCACCTGGGCCAGCATCGCCTTGAACAGCTGGGAGCGGCCGAGTTCCAGGATGAGCTTGGTGGTCTCCCCCATCGGCTTGTCACCGAGCTGGGAAGTCAGTGCCGCCGTGGTCTCCCGCAAATCCCGCAGGTGCTGGCCCACCTGCTCCACCTGGCTCGCGTGGCGGCTGAGCCCAGAGCGGGAGAGCTTGAGATCATCGGGCAGCCCAGCACCCTCGATAAGGCCATTGATCTCGTCCAGGATGGCGGCCTGGCTGTTGGCCTTGTCGCGCAGCATCTCGTTGAGGGCGTTGCGGATAGCTTCGGGCAGCAGCCACACCTTGCTGGCCCGGCCCCGGGTCGGTTTCTCGGCCATGGTCATCCTCCCTCAATCTTCGGCACGGGGCTTCTTGACGCCAGGCACGCTGGATCGCCCTTCGGCCACGTCCTGGCCCCGGCCGGTCAGGTGGGCCACCTGCACCTGGGCCAATTTCTCGATGCGCACCAGCCCCTGCTCATCCAGCCAGGCCAGCAGGGTCTTGACCCGATCCCGGGACACCCGGCCGGTACCCAGCTGGTCGAGGCAGTCATTGAGGATCGACTCGTTGGCCGCCCCGCCGATATCGAGCAAGGATCGCAAGATCACCAGGCGTTGCTGGGCGTCCAATATTCCTTGAATGCTCATGGTCTCTCCTTGAGTTCATTTTCCAGCAGCAGGTCGGCCAGGCGGCGAGCCTGGCGCAACTCCGGCGCCAGTGCCCGCAGCTCGCCACGCAATTCGCTTATCTCCAGTTGCAGGGTGTGCAACTCCTTCTCGGTCGGCAGATCCGAAAGTTGTTGCTCGACCCTGGCCACCCTAGCGGCCAGGCCGGTGACATCCTCTCGCTTGGCATAGGTCTTGGAGAGCAGGATGATGACGATCAACCCCACCAGACTGGCCAGGGCGTACAGGGGCCCCCAGTTCTTAACGATGAAATCCCACACGGATTGCCTCCTTGCGCTCGAATAGGGTCTGGCACTCGATGCAGCGCGGCGCATCGGGTTCGGCATGCAGCCGCGCAATCGGAATGGGCTCATCACAATCGCAACAGATGCCATCGCCACGGGGTTTGGGCCTTGCCCGGTGGGCATCAATAAGGCGCCCGGTTCGCTCGGCATCGAGCTGCTGGGCGCGGTCTATGGGGTCGCTCAAGGGTGTCTCCTGCCCTGCTTGATGGTTTATTTGATGACGTGGGTCGCCTTGAGGCGCCCCCAGATGGCCAGCAGGCCGCCGATGGCACTGGCCAGATCCACGGCGGTGGAGACCAGGCTGGCTTGGGTACCGGCATCGATCGCTACGCCGAACAGGCCGGCGATACCGGCGCCCATGGCAATCACACCGCCGATCACGGCGCGGCTCTGGAGCGCAGGCTTTGCTTGGGGCAACAGGGAATCAGGCATGATGGTCTTCCTTCTGTAGAGGTGGGGTATGACGGGCACGGGCCCGCAGGCGATCCAGCTCACCCACCGACCTCCAGCCCTGGGCAAACAGGGATTGGCGAGTGGCGTGATGGCTGTAGAGCGGGATGGCATCCAGATCCGCACCGGCCAGGGCGGCCTTGAGATGGGCGCGGCGCCCATCCTTGAAGCAGGCGAGGTAACGGGGGTTCTTGAGTTCGGGGATGCCGAAATAGCCAGCGGCCTGGATCCCCTGCAACGCCTGACGACGCTTGTTGATGAGGCTAGGTTTGCTCATGCTGCCCCCTCCCCGAACCGGGTCGAGAGCAGGTAGCTCTGCAGGCGCAGCAGGCGGTTACTCCAGCCGTGGGCATTGGCCCACTGGCTCGGGTCTTTGCGCACGATGCCGAGCATGAAGCCGGCGCGGATCTCAAGCAGCGTGAGCAGCAGGGCCCGACCACCGTCCCGCCCCGTCTTGGCGGCCAGCACCCGCAAGGTTTGCGAGCCCAGCACTCCATCGACCATGACACCGAGCGCCTGCTGCAACTGGCGCACCGAACGGCCAGGGCCGTGATGCACGGCGCCGTCGAACAGGGCGATGGCAATCAGCGGGCAGACGCTATCAACCCGGTCGCAACGGGCGGGCAACCAGTAGTTCGCTCGGTAAAACAACTGGGCATGGGCAGGGGTCGCATCGCCGACGGCAATGTCCGGCCTGCCATCGCGATCGAGATCGAGCATGCCGTCTTTCTTGCCGTCGGCGGCATCGGCCATGCCGAACTTGGTGTGGCCGCCACGGTCGGCCGGGTGGTTGACCTCGCCCCCTTCCACATCGGGACGGAGCAACCAGGCAAGCGCTATGGGATAGGTATCAGGCAACATAAAAGGCCCCTCGATTAACTGCGTTATCGCAGCGTACCGAGGGGCCTTAATGGGGCGGGTTTATGGTGGGTTAGAAGAGTTTTATGATGAGAACTTTGACTTCAAAAATGCATAAAACTCTTCACACAATTTACTGATAGGAGTTGTCATATCCTTAAAAACCCCCTCCGAAGGTGAATCATCATTCTTCCCTTTGAAGACACAGGTTACTAACGTCAGCATAAGGGTCAAACCGGTTGCCAGCAGGAAGCCCACCAACATCAATAGTGAACCCGTAGATAGCCAGTTAAAGTGTTCTGTTGTTGCAAATGGATTGTCAACACTAACTGTTGTCTTGGGCTGGTTGGCTACAGTTGCTTTAGCTGCGCTGGATGCGAGAGTCTGCTTTTCATGCGCTGATTTTGCGGAAACTAGCATTACTTCAATAATTGATGCTTGATTCTTAACAATGCCGTTTCCGACAACATAAGCAAACATCAGCCCTTTGAATAGGAAAGCACATGCAAAGCCTATGGCTACGAGGAATACTGACACCCTCATCCAGCGCTTTTCATTGTACATTCGTCGTTCTTCGAGCAAGTAAGCGTTTGGTTCTGCTTTATCTCCACCCGGAGATGGCCCAGATAAGTCATCGTCAAAGCGTTGAGTAGGATCAGTCATAAAAAAGCCACCTCATTCTTAGGTGGCTTTATGCTACTCAAGTAGATTTTAAATCGCTAGATGTACATCAACGTGTAAGGCCAAGATTTTTCAGGCGATAATACATCGCGGCCTCGGAAACACTGAATGCATCAGCTAAAGCACGAATTGATGTTATGCCATTACGCTCAATCAGCGTTCTTACTGCGTCCTCAGGCATAATTAACTGTGCTGCAAACTCGTTAGCTTCTAGTTCAATACTCTTATTTATACTAGCAGAGTAGTTACTTGCGTTGTCACGCAAGCGACGACCAGCTTCAGAATTCACATGCCCAAGAACATGATGACCAATCTCGTGGGCGACAGTAAAACGCTGCCGATTAGGATGCTCATGGGTGTTATAAGCGACGACTCGCTGCCCATTTTCAATGGCTGCATAACCACTGATACCAAGATCTTCGGCAGCCATGTTAAATGCGTTGAGCTGTTTAACCTGCATCCCCAATGCATGAGCCAATTTCATTGGATCTACTGGCAGGCGGCGATCCCAATGCGTGTTGAGAAGAGCACGAACATTGTTCATCTCCATGGGGCCTCCTTTGAATGCGATTAAGTAATAAAAATGGGCTACCACACAATGGGAGCCCAGTCAATGTTACCCATTGGTAACAAGGCCAGTGTAGCATTTGCAATGCAAAAAAGAACCCCTATCTAACGGTTACGTCAAATAGATTTGTGACTAATCAAACAGATCTTTCTGAATTCGACGCCTCATTAACCCACGTTGCTCCGCCACCACCGCATAGGTCTGGGGCACCGAGAGACCATGCTTGCGGGCAAGCTGGTCGATGTTGCGGCCGTTGAACTCATCCCAGATCGCTCGGTCCCGCAGGGCCGCCTTGAGGTGATCGCCGGTGGGGATGTAGTAGGCGCGACCACCCATATAGTGAGCCTGCACCAATGCCAGCTTGCGGGCCTGAGCCAAGGCCTTATCCGCCGCCATTCCGCTGCGCCCCAGCTCACAGGCGAGCACATCGACCAGCTCGGCCAGTGCCTTGGGCCACTTGGCGGTCAGCTCGGCCGCCGGGATTTGATCCAGTCGGTCCACCAACTGCCCCAGGGATTCATGGTCATCGGCGAACAGGTCCAGATTCTCTTGGCTGCTATCCATGTTGCACCTCATCGATCATCTGCTCGAAGGCCGCCAGCACGACCGAATAACCCGCCACCTCGCCGCCCCTGCCGACAGGAACACGCCGCTTGGCGGACTGCAACGCCTCAACCATCGCCCGTTTGTGCCAGCGTTTGAGGGACTCCAGCACCGAGTAAGCGAGTACACCATCGAGCCAGGCCACCCTGGTCACCCCGACCCCCTTGTTGAGCCGTACTGTCTGGCGTTCCACATAGTGATCGAGCGCCGTTTCGCTGCCATCGCGCAGCAGGCCGTGCTTGGCCATGGTGATCCAGATGGCCCGAATCACCCCTATCTCAGCAGTCCGAACTGGGGTGCCGCTGGTCGGGCTTAAACGCTTCTGCTTGCCTTCGTTTACGGCACGTTTAACGGTCGGTTTAAACCCCACCTCCTTCATGGCCAGCAGCACTTTGTCCAACTCCTGGAGCGTCAGTTCTGCCGCCGAGCGCTTGCCACTCTGCTGGGCCAGTAGCTCTCGATAGGTCTCTTCATCCAGCCCCAGGGAGCGGCGGCCCACCTGTACCAACCGGATCAAGCGAGTACGCTCATTGCTTGCTGTCATGATTTCTCCCCACTTTTGCCACCCAGATCTGGCCGGCGACCACGTCGCTCCCACTACGCCATTGCGGACAATGACGATCTAGCCACTGCTCGGCCCCTTGCTGGCTCAATGGGCCGAACTTCATCACATAGGCCAGCAAACCCTGCCAATTAGACGCCGCCATGACTGACCTCTGCTGCTCTGGCTTGCTGCAGCTCTGCCACGAGTTGCCAGCGCATCTGGCTGGCCTCCCCTGCCAGGGCAAACAGCCCTTGGGCACGAGCCTCTCTATCAAACTGCTTGAGCTGTCTGCACACAGCCCGTTTATCAGGGGTCGCCAGTGCAATGGCGGCCGCGCTGAATATCTTGGTAAGCCGAATATCCATCTCTGTTTTGGTCATCGCCGTGCTCCTTGTTCGAGGCGGTGAAGACCTGGGCCCAGGTCGGCTGCTCATCAGTGCCTGGCCACCACGCCAGGCAGACGGGGGAAAGCCCCCCGTTTCGCTTACTTGACCAAGCGCTTTCGTGCCTTGCTCACAATGGTGGCCAGCATGGCCATCCTGGACTTCTGATTGATGGCCTGACCGTACTGATTGATGAAATCAACGGCCAGTTGCGCATCGTCCAGAGCCTGCTGCGGATTGCTCATCAGCAGGCACTCCAGGGAGCTTTTCGCATCGGCCACGCTGGTGTTCAGAAGTGCTTTCACGTTATCCATCCGTCCTCCGGCTGCTCATCAGTGCCCGGCCACCACGCCGGGCAGACAGGGCGGTGCGGTCGCCCTGTTTCGCATCGTTACTGCTCGAACTGCAGCGGCATCAGATCCTGGTACTCCTCTTCGCTCAGCGGAGCCGGGCCCAGCCCCAGCACCCATAACAACGCGGCCTTGATACCATCCTCATAGGTGTCGTCGGGATAGCAGGTGCCCTCGGTCTCGCTGATCTGTTCACAGAGCTGCAGCTGCTCTTCGGCTTGTTCTACGTTGATATCCATCGCGCACTCCTCCCTTACAACTTCGCCAGATCTAGGCTCATCTGAACGTAACGGCCCTGGCCGTCCCGCTCGTAGAGCCGCAGATACTGGCTGGTACCGGTCACCTGGATGGCATCGGCGATCGCCTGCATGGCCTGCTCCCAGTCGGCGTCGTCGATGTTGAGCTGGCGCAGGGAGAGCACCTGGTTGACGTCGATATGACCGGCCTTGGAAACCCGAAAAGCGTGGTCCACCAGGGCGCGGATCTCGGGGCTGGCACCATCGCTCCAGCGGGCGATGCACTGGTCGATCAGTACCTTGGCCGCCTGGATCCGTTCATCAAATTTGCGGTGCTCCCCCACCGCCCGGATCAGCTTGTAACGACCGTCGAAACTGAGCAGGGTCACATTGCCCTTGGTACCGCCCCAGGCCACCCCGTATCGCTCGGCCGAGAGGTCCACAAAATCGGTGATCTGCTGCATGGCGCCGATCTTGAAAGCAGCCAGGCGTGAGCGCTCTTCCTTGGCAGCCGCGATGATGCCCATCACCACCTCATCGCGCAGCTTGTCAGCAGGGGAGATCAGGTTCTCCGGTACCCAGTGACCCTGGGCGTTCTGCCGCATCGGGGTCGTGTCTTTGGTCTGTGCTTCTTGCATAAGGCTCTCCTTGATTTATCCCATTGTGGTTCAGTGGTCGCTTACTGACGCCAGTGCAGCAGGCAGCCACCGAAACGCACGATGGCGACATCCCGCACCACACCCGCGAGGCACTCCCGCCCCCACACTGCCCGCTTGGTCATCGCTTCGGGCAAGGGGCCAGTCACCGCCAGCAAGGGGGTGTGGCACACCCGGCTGGTACTCACTTTGCACCCCTTCGCCGTCAGCCAGATCCGCAACTGCTCGGCGGTCTTCTGCAGATTTCTGTTCATCCCGTTCTCCTTGTGATGTAAATCACTGGGCCCACTGCACACCCCGAGCCCGCTGGTTTACTGGCCGTGCTTCTCAACCTTGTCGAGCAGCCGGTTGTATTTGATGCCCAGGATCTTGAGCTCCTCGGCCAACAGCTCAGCCAAGATGCGCAAGCTGCTGCTGGCGTTCTCGCCATCGCTTTTCGCTTGGCGGCGTAACCTGGAGATAGTCACCTCGGCGTCATAGCGGGCACCCTTCTCCACGCCTCTGCCAACCTGTTCGACGGCCAGACGCATCGGCCGACGCAGTTGCTGATCTTCACTGAGCTGGCTATGGGGGCAGCCACTGTGGCAGGCCTTCCAGAGCTTGATGTCCATCGGTCTGGTCCCAACCTCGTCCGCCCGCCGCCGCTGATGGGCCAGGCATTGATGCACCGGGATCTCCCCCAAAATGGGGCAGATCACCTTGTGTCCCATCAGGTTCCCCTCCACCAGCTTCTGCACCCGGGCCAGATCTCCTGGGTACTTCTCGTTGCAGACCTGGCTGATCGTAGTGCGGGACAGACCCAGTTTTTCAGCCACCACGGACAACGAACTGGCCCCGACTTCGGCTTGCAGAACCTCAAGCCACGTGTCCATGTTTCTCCTCCTCAACCAGGAACGGATAGAGCCGCTGTTGGTTTTGATCCCAACAGCCGTTTTTGCGAACAATGGGGGCAAAGCGACCTGTATCTCTCAGCAACTGGTACTTGGCGACCTCTCCACGATGTGGCATGGCTTTGGCCTGAACTTTTACGTAACCAGCCTTGGCCAACGCCTTTGCATAAACGCCGGCATGGTTACTGGTTGAATTCGAGGTCATCGCCAATTCCGTCAACGTGAACACCCGACTGATTTTCATGGTGTTCCACATCTTTTGTTGGCTGGTCTTGCGCCTGCTTTTCCGCTTTTTCCGAGAGATGCAATTTCCTTGATTGGTGCCAAATTTGGGTGGTTCATTCACATTCGAAACTTGATACCGGTTGCAGCCGAACACCTCTCTCTGACGCAATGCCCCTTCAACAACACAACTGAGGTGGCCGCTCGCTAACCAACGACGCATCAGCGCATATAAATTTGCTTGCTTAACGTCTGTCGCTGCGAGTAACTCACTCATATCGAACGAGTCCTGTTTGCACATCCACAGCCAAGCCTCTTCCGTCTTGGACTTATCGTTGATATCAACCACTGGTATCCCTCCCGTGCTTTGTTGTTATTTGCTGGGCTACCGGCTGCGGCGCACGTCATGCAGCAGTTCGCTGGCGTCCACGTCCTCCAGCCGGATAATCCGGGCATCAGAGGCCATGGCCATCTTCTCGATCTTGTCCAGGGCCGAGACGATGGTGCGCACCACCCCGTTGGAGCGCTTGCGGATAAGGTCCAGCAGGGCGTCGTCGATCTCCACGTCCACCTCCAGCATTTCGCTGGCAATCAGGGAGACGTCTTCCAGGTCGGCCGGCTTGAACTCAATCCACTGGGAAATACGGTTGAACAGTTGCTTGCGCTGGCTGATGCGGCGGGCAATCTCCTCCATCCCCACCAGGATCAGCGGCTGTTCGGTGGCGTCGTAGATATCGCGCAGGGTCTCCATGATGCGGGCATTGCCGACCACGTAGTCCGCCTCGTCCACGAAGATGGCCAGCTCCTCGGCTCGCACCGCTTCGACGATGCTGTCCACCTGCCCCCGCAGGTTGTGGCGCTGGGGAATGCCGATCTCCTTGGCGATCTGCTCCAGCAGGCTGGTCACGGTGTCGGCCTTGTAGCAGCGCACGTAGATGCCGTTCACTTCGTCCTGGTTGAACAGCCACTCCACGGCCGTGGTCTTGCCGAAGCCGGATGGCCCGTGGATAAGGCCAATGCCCGGCACGATGCTGGAGCGGTTGAGCAGGTTGTCGAGCAGTTGCTCGGTCTTGATCATGTTTTTGACTTCGACGATCTTGTGTTTCATAGTCTTTTTGTCCTTATGAGGTCGTTTTACAGGGCCGCTTGCTAACCTTTTGCATGGGCGTTGCGAGTGGCCCTGATACTTTCCAGATGGCGGACAATCCGTTTCGCCATCAGCTTGTGGCTGTAGAGGTACTTGGTCAGCCACTCCTTCTCCCGCTCGCCGAGCGGGGTATCCAACTCCTTCTCGGCCAGATACATGGCCTGTTCGTACTCGGTCTTGAGCGCCCTGGATTCCTGCCCGGCCGTCGCCTGGGCACGGGCCACTTTTTCTTCGCGGCGGGCTTCTATCGCAGCCAGCTCTGCCGCGCTGAATTGGGCCGGTTCACTGGGTGAGGCAATGCCTGAGAGCGCCGCCAATGCCGGGTTATCGAGCCCGAGATCACCGCGCTGGAACTGGGCAACATCACGCGCTTGGTCGACGAAGTGGCGCACCACATTCTGATGCAGTTCGTTGATGCCGAAGGTCTTGGCGAGGCTGCGCATCTCACGGCGGAAACTCGCCAGAGCCTTGGCATCGGCACGCTTGGCGGCGCGGAAGGCATCCGGGCTCACCCCGTTCCCCAACAAATCGAGGTTCACGGCCTCGATCCGCTCGTTCCAGTCGCCGGTGCGGTACAAAATGGCCCGGCCCACGTCGCTCGGGTCGAGGAACACGCTGACCCGCTGGCTCTTCCAACTGTTCTCCAGCAGCTCCGGGGCGCTGTACTTGAGGCCACCGGCCTTGATAAAGCCCTTGGAAACGGTGGCCTCACCGATATGGTTGAGCAGCAGATCCAGCGCCGACTCATCGACAATGGCGCGGCGTTGGTAGCGGGCGCTTTGATACTTCTCGTTGGGAGTCATCCCGAGTGAGCTGTGTTTGCGGTTGTGGTAACGGGCATCGAGCCAGTCATCGAGCAAGATCTGTAGCTCGGCCGCCGTCATGGCCAGCTCGTAGATCTCCTTCTCTGCATTGGGCTTGCGCTTCTCCTCCAGCCGTTCGGCAAAGCTCTTGCGAGCTTCGATCACCTGACGGTCGGCCACGCAGTGCCCGACAAAGGCAGGCAGCAACTCGATCAGGCCGTGAGAGAGAGTGCGGAAGAAGCGTTCGATATGCGGCTTCTCCCATCCTGAATAGGCGTTGGATCGGCTGACGTTCATACCGAGCAAGGTGCAGATGGACATAACCCGCTGGCTCACGTAATCGGATCCGTTGTCGGTGCGCATCACCCCGTTGTCGTTGAGGGTGCCCCAGGCCAGCAGGGTCTTGCGCAGCAGCAGGCAGATCCCCTCGCTCGACGAGGTTTTGGCCACCAACAGCCGCACCCGACGGGTGAACACATCGATCACCGCGATGATGCTGTGGCGGCCATCCACCAACATGGCATCGACGGGAGTGCTGTCGAACTCCCACACGTCGTTGGGCTGACCCATCCAGGGGTACATTTCCTCGATGGCGGTGCGATACTTGTTGTTGTAGGCGTCGGGGTTGGTGGCATAGGTAAAGGCCACCTTGTTGTCGCTCAGCCACTTGACCAGCCAGCGGCGCAAGGAGGACTGACTCGGGATCTGCCAGCTAAGCTGGTTCATCTCGTTGTACTGGGTCGCCAGCTCATGCAGCGCACCCCACTTGTTCGCCAAGTGCGGTTTGGCGGTGATCAATGCCGTGAGGAATCGGGCCAGATCCGGGCTTTGCTCGACGCTGGATGACCGCTCCCGCTGGTAATTGCCCGCCAGCGCAGCCGGACCGGCATCCGCCAGGGTGCCTTGCCAGCGCCGCAAGGTGATCAGGCTGAACGGCTTTTGTTGCTCATAGACGCTCGCAGGGAGTGACAGGCTGCGGGTGCGGTATGCCTCGATAAAAGCGCGGCGCCCCACCTCCCCTTGCTGGCAGGCTTGATAAGGTGCCAGGAAGAGATCGGCGGCCTGCAGGATCAACAACCGGGCATCTACCTTCTTGCGGGCGGCAGCGCCCAGGGTCAGCAATTTGCGCCCCGCATCCGGCTTCACTGCCACCTCGCGGGCAAGCAGCTTGGCCATCGCCTTGCCGCCGGCCGCATGATCGGTCACCGCTTGCCCCTGCTGGGCGACAGCCTGCTCCGCCAGATAACGACGGGTTTCTGCGGGCAGCGAGCTGATGTGGTATTCAACGCCCTTGCCTTTCTCGCGCTTGCGACTTTGCCACTCTTCACGCTCCGCCTTTTTGCGCACACCATCGGGATAGGCTGGCATGCCAATCAATCCGGCCAACCCTTGGGCGGTTAACCAGGTACTCATTGGCCACCTCCCAGCAAGTCGATGCCCAGCGAGTCGGAAAGCTGCGCCATGATGGAACGACTTTCCCTGCGCTTGGGGCTGACGCCCATGGAGGGGGCATATTGTTTGATGCAGCGCTGCACTGCTCTGGGATGCAACCCTTTGGCGCGGGCCCAAGCAGCCTGGGAATATCCGCGTTTTATGAGCTCAGCCCTGATCCACTCTGGTGTTTTCCCTGACATACTCACCCCGTTTCGGTATCATCAAGTGTCGCGATGCGTATCTTTATCATTCATAAAAGAATGATTTTATGTCGCAATGCGTCACATATGAATGATTGATCACCCCAAAAAGATTGACAAGTCTTTTTGTGCGGAATTTTTTGTCTATCGACTCACCAGCAATAGCCACTAGCCGAGAATTCCTTGTATGTCAGAGCGTTATGAAGAAAAACCACAATCAGCACAAAAAGACGGTGAGGTATCTTTTCTGACGGTTGGAATGGATACTCTGAGTGACCGCCTGGACGAGCTACGTGGGGGGCTGAGCTACAAGGCATTTGCCGAATTGGTGGGGATGAGTGAGTCGGGGATGCGCAAATACTTCCCCCCGTTCAATTCGCTGCCCACCATCGACAAGGCGCTGCGCATTGCGCGAACGTGCAATGTGAATCTGGAGTGGCTGGCCACGGGTCAGGGCCCGAAACATCCCGATGGAGTTGCCGAGCAAGCGGTGCGTCGTGATGAGTTTGATGAGGAGTACGCGCTGATCGATGGCTACCATGTCACCGTCAGTACCGGCCATGGCGCGTTTAATGATGATCATGAGGTTAAACGCAAGCTGGCATTTCGCCGCAAGTGGCTTACGTTTCGCAAGTTGAGCCCGGATAACC
The DNA here is from genome assembly GCF_040907815.1 of Aeromonas sp. s6. Lineage (NCBI taxonomy): Bacteria > Pseudomonadati > Pseudomonadota > Gammaproteobacteria > Aeromonadales > Aeromonadaceae > Aeromonas > Aeromonas sp. s6. The sequence goes on along the minus strand of NZ_JBFOCN010000072.1, from coordinate 7,169 downwards.
TGGTGGTGGTCTTCGCCAAAGGCGACAGCATGGAACCCACCATTCACTCTGGCGACTCCATCCTGGTCGATATCAGCAAGAATCAGATCGAAGACGGATCCATCTTCGTGTTGCGGCTTGGAGAGGAACTCTATGCCAAGCGCTTGCAGAAGAACTTCGATGGCGGGATCACCATCATCAGCGATAACCGTGTTGATTACCCCCTGCAGGTCGTTCCAGCCAACCAGTTGGAGAGCTTGGCCGTGATCGGCAAGGTAGTCTGGGCCGGGCACGACTTTTTTTAGTTTCGTGAGTCCGAAAATCGGACTTAAATAGCAATTTAAACTTGGAACACTATCTTAATCGGCCCTCATCGAGGTTTTCATTTTTGCCGCATTCACCCCAAGTGTCGTGCGCCGTCTTTCATTTTGGCGGCGCCCGCGACTAGAACCTCCCGCTCCCCCTCTAAGCCTTATCAGCCTTGAGTTTGTCCCACGAGATCCCACTTGTTTTCGGCTGCTCCCGGTTTTCTCACTCTTGGTGACTGGTTACAGCACGGCATCGGTGCCGTGGTGTTCGACGAGACCAGACCCAATCCCACCGTGACCAACGTCGAGGCGGGTCTTGCGATGATCCGGGCCCACGGCTGCGACTGCGTCATTTCGCTCGGCGGCGGCTCACCCCACGACTGCGCCAAGGGCATCGCCCTGGTGGCCGCCAATGGGGGCAACATCAAGGATTACGAGGGGGTGGATCGCTCCGCCAAGCCGCAGTTGCCGCTCATCGCCATCAATACCACCGCCGGCACCGCCTCCGAGATGACCCGTTTTTGCATCATTACCGACGAATCCCGTCAGGTGAAAATGGCCATCATCGACAAGCACGTCACGCCGCTGATGTCGGTCAACGACCCGGAACTGATGCTGGCCAAGCCCGCCGGCCTCACCGCCGCCACCGGCATGGATGCCCTGACCCACGCCATCGAGGCCTATGTCTCCACCGCCGCCACCCCGGTCACCGATGCCAGCGCCGTGATGGCCATCGCACTGATTGCCGAACACCTTCGCACCGCCGTGCATCAGGGGGAGGATCTCCATGCCCGTGAGCAGATGGCCTATGCCCAGTTCCTGGCCGGCATGGCCTTCAACAACGCAAGCCTGGGCTATGTGCACGCCATGGCTCACCAGCTCGGGGCTTCTACGACCTGCCCCACGGGGTGTGCAATGCGGTGCTGCTGCCCCATGTCCAGGCCTACAACGCCCGGGTGTGCGCCGGCCGGCTCAAGGATGTGGCCCGTCATATGGGGGTGGATGTGAGCGCCATGAGCGATGAGCAGGGTGCGGCGGCAGCCATTGACGCCATCCGGCAACTGGCTCGCGACGTCAAGATCCCCGCCGGTCTGGAGCAGCTCGGGGTCAGGGCCGACGACCTCGACGTGCTGGCCAACAATGCGCTCAAGGATGCCTGTGGTCTCACCAACCCCAGGCAGGCGACTCACGCGGAGATCGTCGCCATCTTCCGCGCCGCCATGTAAGGGGGCAAGATCTGCCAGGGCCGCCACGCGGCCCTTTTTATTGGCTGATGGATCAATGGCTTTTTACTTCCGCACGGGGAGTGGGTATGATTTGCCGAGCTAAAAAGACTGTATGGATGATCTGAACCCGATATGCGGATGAAACACCTGATTGCCGCGGCCCTGACCGCCCTCACCCTGTCCGGTTGCAGCCTGGTCTATCGCATCGATATTCCCCAGGGCAACTATGTGGAACAAAAGCAGGTCGACAAGCTGCGCCAGGGCATGACCCGCGAACAGGTCGAGTTCGTGCTGGGTTCTCCCATGTTGCGCGACAGCTTTGACCCCAACACCTGGTACTACCTCTATGAGTTCCAGCCCGGTCGGGGCGACAAGGAGCGCAAGGAGCTGACCCTCAACTTCGTGGGTGACAGACTGGCCACCGTGACCGGTGATTTCCCTCTCCCTGCCGCCTTCACCACACCGCTCTAGATGACATCACAAAACCGGCTTCTGCCGGTTTTGTTCTCTCTGGCCCCGGTGATGTCGCCGGGCCACACTCTGGATGCCTCATTGCCCCGAGGAGATCATCATGAGTCGATTCCTGATTGCCGGCGCCACCGGTCTGATTGGCAAAGCCTTGCTGCGCGAGCTGGGGACGGAGCACGACCTCCTCCTGCTCTGCCGCAAACCGGGCGACCCCGCTCCGGGACGCACCTGGCTGCCCACCTCGTTCGACGCGCTGGACAGATTGACGCTGCCCTCCCCTGTGGACATTGCCTTCTGCTGCCTTGGCACCACCCGCAAGGATGCCGGCTCGGCCGAGGCCTTTCGCCGGGTCGATCTCGACTATGTGCTGGCCTTTGCCGCGCTCGCCCGTCGCCACGGCTGCCGTCGCCTGCTGGTGGTCTCCAGTCTGGGCGCCAACCCGGGTTCCCCTGCCCTCTATCCCCGCACCAAAGGCGAGATGGAGCAGGCCCTGCTGGCCCAGGAGTGGCAGCGGCTCGTCATCCTGCGCCCGGCCATGCTGCTCGGCCATCGCGAACCTGCGCGCCGTTCGGAGCAGATCATCCAGGCCATCTATCCGCTGGTAAAGCCCCTGCTGCGCGGGTCGCTGCGCCGCTGGCGTGCCATCGAGGCCAGTCAGGTGGCGCACGCCATGGCGCGCCTTGCTATCCAGGAGAGCGGGATAGAGACGGTGGAAAACGAGCGCCTGCTCACCCTGTGATGCCCCGTGCCGGGCGAGACGATCACAAAGGGGCGCCAGGGCGCCCCTTGTCACAGCCCATCACCCGTCAGGTGCCGGCATCGTCTCGCTTGCGGTGCACATCGGGTCGCCCGCCGGTGACCACATCGGCGCGCCCCTCTTCCTTGGCTTTCTCCGCCCGCTTCTTGCGCATCTCCTTGGGGTCGGCGATGAGAGGGCGGTAGATCTCGATGCGATCCCCCTCCTGCACCGGCTCTGCGCCCTTGACCGGACGGCTGTAGATACCGAACTTGTTGACCGACAGGTCTATCTCCGGGTGCTTTTGCAGGATGCCGGATTGTTCGATGGCCGCCAACACGCTGGTCTCGGGCGCGACCCGGATGCACAGCACCGTCTGCCGCTCGGGCAGGGCATAGGCCACTTCGATATTGAGGAGCTCAGACACCGTAAACCACCTTGGCACGATTGGAGAAGGCGAGCACCATGGAGCTCACCAGCTCGCGGAAGATCTGGCCAAATGCCAGCTCAATGAGCTTGGAGGTGAACTCGAAGTCGAGATCGAACTCCACCTTGCAAGCATCCACGTCCAGGGGTGTGAAGGTCCACCAACCCGCCAGCTTGCTGAAAGGCCCCTCCACCAGCTCCATCTTGATGGTGCGATTGGCATCAAGCTGGTTGCGCGTGGTAAAGGTCTTGGCGATACCTGCCTTGGCCACATCGACCGAGGCCATCATGTAGTCTTCACCTGACTCGTGAACACGGCTGCCGACACAGCCGGGCAGGAACTCAGGATAGGCATCAACATCATTGACCAGCCGGAACATCTGTTCCGCGCTGAACATCACCAGGGCACTGCGAGTAATACGGGGCATGGGTTTTCCTCATCCAATCGGCCCGATTTTATCACCTTGTCAGCCAAAATCACCGCCGAAACTGTTCGCGGGTCACCAAGCAGGGCAATCGCACACTTTCCGGCCAGTGTGGTCCGCTCTCGCCCCGCCCTTCCCTCAAAATCGTCATCGAACTGCTCACAAAGCCGCCACTCGGAGCGCTGTGCGTTTTACAGCCGCCGCCACCCACGTATAATGCGCCTTCCTAAACATTGCCTAAGGCCCCCGTCATGAGCAAAAAGAACAGTAAAAACAAAGCCGGGTCCAGCACCATTGCACTCAACAGAACCGCCCGTCACGAGTACTTCATCGAAGAGCGCGTGGAAGCCGGTCTGTCCCTGCAAGGGTGGGAAGTGAAGTCCCTGCGGGCGGGCAAGGCCAACATCAGCGAAGCCTATGTCATCTTCATGCAGGGGGAAGCCTTCCTGTTCGGTTCCAGCTTCCTGCCGCTGAACGCCGCCTCCAGCCACGTGGTATGCGATCCGACCCGCACCCGCAAATTGCTGCTCAGTCGCCGTGAACTCGACAAGCTCGAGAGCCTGACCGCTCGTCAGGGCTACACCATAGTGCCGCTGGCCCTCTACTGGAAAGCGTGCTGGGTCAAGGTCGAGATCGGCCTGGTGAAAGGCAAGAAAGAGCACGACAAGCGGGAAGACACCAAGGCCCGGGAATGGGACCGTGAGAAGGCCCGCATCATGAAGAACAAGCACCGCGGTTGATTGTGCGCCGTCGGCCCCCATGCGGCGACCAATAAACCAGCAATCGACCGGCCAAGGCCGGTCGATTGCCATCAACGCCTTGCCATGACAGGATTTTTGCGTACAATCCCTTTTGACAACTTGGGGCTGATTCTGGATTCGACAAGATTCACGAAACCCAAGGTGCATGCCGAGGTGCGGTAGGCCTCGTTAATAAACCGCAAAAAAATAGTCGCAAACGACGAAAACTACGCACTCGCAGCTTAATAACCTGCGCTGAGCCCTTCTCCCCTAGCTTGCCTGTGTCCTAGGGAAATGGAAGGTCATCCTTCACAGGATCGTGTGGAAGTCCTGCTCGGGGCGGAAGCATTAAAACCAATCGAGCTAGTCAATGCGTGGCGTGTCTCTCCGCAGCGTGTTGGCGAATGTAAAGAGTGACTAAGCATGTAGTACCGAGGATGTAGTAATTTTGGACGGGGGTTCAAATCCCCCCAGCTCCACCAAATACCGGTCCAACAGTGACCAACGAAGTCCAAGAAACCCGCATAGCATAAGGCTTTGCGGGTTTTTTGTTGTCTTACGCTGTCCAATGGGGTGTGTTGCCATCCAGCCCTTTTAGGCATATCGTTAGGCATATCGTTTTGTATGCCTTCCGGAGCGTATGCCTATGCCTCGTATCACCCGTCCCTTATCCCCAACCGAGATCAAAGCAGCGAAGCCCAAAGAGAAGGAATACACCCTCTGCGACGGGGCTGGTCTGGAGCTCGTCATCAAGCCTAATGGCTCCAAGTTGTGGCGCCTGCGTTACTACCGCCCCCTAACTAAACAGAGAAACATGATCAGCTTTGGTTCCTGGCCGGAGATGTCGTTGGCTGAAGCGAGAGAGAAACGCTCCGAAGCCAAATCTCTGTTACTGCAAAGCATTGATCCCCAGCATCACCGTGATGAGCAAGCATCCGCCGCATTATCACAGAGCGAGCACACCTTTGAAGCCGTCGCCAAGCGCTGGTTTGATGTTAAGCGTCCTTCCGTCACCCCGGCCTATGCCGAGGATCTCTGGCGTTCGCTCGAAATGTATCTGTTCCCCGAGATTGGCACTGTGCCTGTTATGGAGATCAAGGCTCAGAGAGCCATCAAGATCATCGAGCCCATCGCCGCTGCTGGTAAACTCGAAACCGTGCGTCGTCTCACCCAGCGGGTGAACGAGATCATGACCTTCGCCGTCAACTCTGGTCTGATCGATGCCAACCCTTGCTCGGGGATAAGCAAGGTCTTTCAGCGGCCAGCCAAACAGCACATGCCCAGCATCAACCCCAACCAGTTGCCAGAACTGATGCACCGGCTTTCCAAGGCCAGCATCAATTTGCAGACCCGCTGCCTTATCGAATGGAGCCTGCATACCTTGGCTCGCCCCAGCGAGGCGGCCGGAGCCCGGTGGGCAGAGATCGATATGGAAAAGAAACTCTGGCGGATCCCACCAGAGAGAATGAAGAAGCGCAGAGGTCATGACGTGCCCTTGACGCCACAAACACTTGCCTACCTAGACCTCATGCGGCCAATCAGCGGTCATCGTGAATTTATCTTCCCAGGACTACGAAATCCCAAGACGCATACCAACGAACAGACAGCCAATGCCGCTTTGAAACGGATGGGATATGAAGGGACCTTAGTCGCTCACGGCCTGCGAGCCTTGGGCAGCACGACCCTTAATGAGAGAGGATTTGATCGAGACGTCATTGAGGCCGCTTTGGCGCACTCTGACAAAGATGAAGTTCGTAGCGCATACAATCGCACGGATTATCTGGAACGCCGCCGAGAAATGATGGTCTGGTGGTCAGAGCATATTGATGCAGCAGCGAAAACTGGCTCTGCACTGACCTGGTTGCCATCCACAAAAGCAGGTTGAGCATAATTCGGTGAGGTCTCGCAGGAAGTCCTCACCGCCCAATTGCGCGGGTGTGTCCTGAAATGACTGCCCTTTGGCTCTAACCTAAGGAAGGTGCTAACAAGTCACTTGGCACAAAAACACACCATTCTAAATTATTGATATTAAATGGCTAAACTTTTTAGTTTTGGCACATAGGATACTTATTCGCACCTTCCTTAGAATCATTCTTCTGCATCTAATTACCAACTTCTTTTCTGCTTGGCAGAGCATGGTGGTTCTGAACTATTTACTTCTTACAGGTAGAGCTGACTTTCCGTACCTGATTGGCTTTTTTCGAAGATGGTGGGTACACGTTCACAGCAAATGGCGACTATGAGGGGCTTGCAGAAGGGGGGTAAAAATAGCTAAAAAACTCAGATTCATGTTTGCCGCCTCCTGTGAGATGAAGTGAATTGTTATCGAACTGAGTATTAGGACACGATTACATGGGTAAAATCATGGACTTTCACAACTAGATCATAACGGTGTGATCTGCATCACCATTTACAATACAAAAATTAAGTGCGGAATGACGGATGAAAAAGAAGCTGACCCAGCAGCCAACCGCCCGTGGGATTTTTCTGCGCTTTGGCGGCATCCATGAATATCGACTGGTAGAAGCCACACCCCAGATAACGGAGCTAACCGTGGAGCAGCAGGTCAACCTGGAAGTATTGGGTGAGCGCTATCAGAAAATTTATTCCTAAATCAGGTGCGGAATGTCGGCAACATGAGTTTGACCGTCTGCGCTAGGGAAGGTGCGAACAAGTCCCTGATATGAGATCATGTTTGTCATCTGGAGCCATGGAACAGGGTTCATCATGAGTCATCAACTTACCTTCGCCGACAGTGAATTCAGCAGTAAGCGCCGTCAGACCAGAAAAGAGATTTTCTTGTCCCGCATGGAGCAGATTCTGCCATGGCAAAACATGGTGGAAGTCATCGAGCCGTTTTA
>NZ_JBFOCN010000071.1:0-3897 GCF_040907815.1 Aeromonas sp. s6 | reverse complement strand
TAGATTGGCCCCTTGAAGATCCAGACACTTCGCCCCTCTTAACTTAAGAGGTAGTCTTGGAGCTATGTTCAGTACTAGTCACAACGAGAAGATGGTCGAAGTGTTAACAGGGGCCGAGCGCCGTCGACGCCGGACTCCACAAGAAAAGATCGCCATCGTGCAGCAGACCTTTGAGCCCGGGATGACCGTCTCTCATGTTGCTCGCTTGCACGACGTCAACGCAAACCAGCTTTTCAAATGGCGTAAGCAATTCCAAGAAGGGTCTCTCACGGCGATCACCGCCGGTGAGGATGTTGTTCCTGCTTCCGAGTTGGCTGCTGCCATCAAGCAGATCCGAGAGCTTCAGCGTCTGCTCGGGAAGAAGACCATGGAGAACGAGATCCTCAAAGAAGCCGTGGAGTATGGTCGAGCAAAAAAATGGATTGCGCATGCGCCCTTGTTGCCGGGGGACGACGATTAAGTGCTGTGAGCCAGGCTCTTAATGTATCGCGTGCGCAGCTATCCGTTCGTGTTCATCGAAAACCGGGTTGGCAAGATGGTCGTCATCATCGCCAGCGTGATGATGCAGCCTTACTTGGCCGTATCATGGAGGCGATGGCAGAGCTTCCCTCCTATGGCTATCGCCGGGTCTGGGCGCTGTTACGGCGTCAGTCTGAGGCAACAGAACAACCTGTGGTAAACGCTAAGCGGGTATATCGCGTCATGCGCGAGCATGGCTTGCTGCTGGAAAGAAAACCAGCTGCACCATTGGCCCAGCAGGCACATAAGGGGCGTGTTGCCGTCAAGGAGAGCAATCGACGGTGGTGCTCAGATGGCTTCGAGTTTCGCTGCGATAACGGTGAAAAACTACGTGTCACGTTCGCCATGGATTGCTGCGATAGGGAAGCGTTGGACTGGGCGGCCAGTACTGGGGGTTACGATAGTGACACTGTGCAAGATGTCATGCTGAGGTCTGTCGAACGTCGCTTTGGGGATTCGTTGCCGGCATCACCGGTGGAGTGGCTGACTGATAATGGCTCGGCGTATCGAGCCCATGAGACCCGCGCGTTTGCACGAGAAATCGGGTTGGAGCCCAGAACGACAGCAGTGAGAAGCCCACAGAGTAACGGTATAGCGGAAAGCTTCGTGAAGACGATGAAGCGAGACTATATCGAGATGATGCCAAAACCGGATAGCCGAACAGCGGTAGGCAATTTGGCTATCGCGTTTGAGCATTATAACGAGCACCACCCGCACAGCGCCTTGGGATACCGTTCACCACGGGAATTTCTGCGCAGTCGGGTATCACAACCCTAAGCGGGAAAAAGTGTCTGGACCTATGGGGTCAAATCCAATTCCACCAAGCATTATTTTAATTAAATATCATAAGGTTATAGACATTTCCTCTCCCGCAACAGGGATGATTTGCACAGTCCGACCCAAAGCGTCCTTGCACTGCTGAGCGACGGTAACCAAGAAAATTCGAGCAACCGCTCATAGTGTGATGGCCGCAAATGTTCATCGACCCCATGAGGTGATAAGGTAGGACTCTTACGCATCATTAATTAGTGTTTGCCACAACCTGAGGTCTGAGCAATCTGGTAGCGACAGCCTGGGGGAGGCGTCTGGCGATTCGAGCAGACCCCCAAAGTGGGATTAGGTAGGAGATCAGCAGTATTCGCCATATTGGAAATTAATAATACGCAGGCGTTATCATTTCAACAGTAAATGTTTAGGGTGGAGTAAGGAGACATATGTCTATATCGCATAAAAATAAGAGTATAAATGTTGGCGATGAAGTAACAATTTTTGGAACCAATCAACATGGCAAGGTTGTTAAGATCGCTGGCCTCTTTGTTAATATTGAAGGTGTTGGTGTAAAGCACATTAGCACTGTAGAGCCTCACGGATTTTCTAGGTTTTGTGAAACAAAAACGATAAGAACGCTAAGGGAGTTTATTGAATTTGTGAAGAGCATACCCGATGACTATCTAAAAGGACCGCTACTAGAGCTTGATTGTCCAGACGAGGTCATTGAAACCTTTGCTCAATTTGATGAATCCCACATCATATCGGGTGAAGATTTCAATGAAAACTTTATCGAGCCAGATGGTTTTACTGAAGAAGACAGAGGAATATCAGGCCTAAGAAACTGGGTAAAAGCGCTGGAGTCTGAGCAAAAAGACTTAGATAACTTACTTGTAGTTACCGATGAAGATGGGTTTAAAAATCATATTGTAATGAGTGTTTCACTCAATCCCGTCAGAGCTAAGATTTCAATAATATTGGAATATGTTGCGGAACCAGCTCACTTTGAAGACGGCTTAGGCGACATTGAGACTCTCATTCAGAATTGGTTCTCAGAATACCCCGAGCTTCAAGATAGTATGCTTCGTGGAATTCAGTATCGTGAATCTCTGTTGAATGGAGACAATGTAATACCAAACACTATCACATCAATAGAACTTGAAGTTGCTGACAAACTTCTTAAAGACTGCTTATTGCAATGGCCAGATCGTCCTTATGGAAAAAATAAAAATGTCATTTTTGCAGAGCTTTTAAAGGAGCATCGCGGAAATGATGATTTTATGGATAGAGTTTATATGCTCATCCAGTTAATTAAAAATAGGGGTGTAAATCAATTTTATTAAGTTGTAAGTATTGGGGGGGGGAAAGAGGATATGCAACACCGCTAGTTGTTGCCGGAGTCGTGGGGTATGGAGTCAAAAAAGTATTCGATTGGTTATTTGATTGACTACAAATAATTGCATGCAACAAGTTCTTCCGGGAGCTAAGTCGTATTTGATACTTATGCTGCACGGTTCCCATCAATGCAGATATGTGGCAAAGGATCGTTGAATATAGTTGTAAGTTTCTTGAAATGGGAGTGTCAGTGAAGAAGCAAAAAGGTATATCAAAATATAAGCTGAACAAGCTCGCTATTGAGTCTTTAAGAAACACCATTCGGCTTCATTTTGATTCTGTTCTATTATATGAAAATGGTTCTTATCCAAGCGCGCTTCAGATTTCTGTTTTAGCTTTGGAGGAGTTTTCTAAAGCTAACTGGATCGATCATTATATTTGGACGTCGGAAACAAATACCGGATATCCTGATGTCGAGTTTGAGCAAGAATGGCTGAAGCTTCTGTATCTACACCCGAAAAAGCAGTGGAACTTCGTTGCAAGAGAAATCAATGATTACTCACCAAAGTTTATATCACTTATTCAGAGTAGAAGGCTTGAAGAGAAAAAACAAAATGCTATATATGTTGGTCTAGCTCGTACCAAAGGAAAAATTGATACAACCAGCCGTATCTCAACTCCTTGGAAGATTAAACCAAAGGATGCTAGACAGTTCATTTCAATTATTAATGATGAGTTGTTGAGAATATGTTCAAACATTGAGGAGGATGAATGTTACTTCGAGGGAGGGATTGGTATGGATGATGTTTTTGACTACAAAATTTATAAAAGACTTCTAAAGTGGCCCCATAAAAGCGGAATTAAAAATAATGCTTGGCGTAATAAAAACCAAAAACGAAACTAACATGTGGCTTAAATAGTTCATGCTCTACAAGCGATTCAACCAATCTATTAATGAGGTGGCCTCCGTCATTATGAAGGACCTCAAGGCTTCCGGTACGACATTGCCTAACCCTTCCATCGAGAGGACGCGCCGTGGCAAGCAGGGGTGTGCCGCTGTTCTCAGACGTTAGGGAAGGTGCGAACAAGTCCCTGATATGAGATCATGTTTGTCATCTGGAGCCATGGAACAGGGTTCATCATGAGTCATCAACTTACCTTCGCCGACAGTGAATTCAGCAGTAAGCGCCGTCAGACCAGAAAAGAGATTTTCTTGTCCCGCATGGAGCAGATTCTGCCATGGCAAAACATGGTGGAAGTCATCGAGCCGTTTTA
>NZ_JBFOCN010000070.1:0-17013 GCF_040907815.1 Aeromonas sp. s6 | reverse complement strand
GGCCTGTGCCAAGAGCTCGATATCGCCCGCATGATCGATGCGGTGCTGCCCAAAAACCAATCCTTCAAAGTCTCTCATGGTCAGGCGTTGGTGGCCATGATCATCAACGGCTTAGGCTTCCATAGCAGCACCTTGCACCTGTTCCCGCGGTTCTTCGCCAACAAGCCGGTCGAGCGATTGATCGGCCCCGGGCTCTGCGCCGATGATCTTAATGATGATGTGCTCGGGCGCTGTCTGGATGCGCTGTTTGCGGCCGATGTGTCGACGCTTTATCAGGTGATGGCCGAGCAAGTGGTCGCCAAGCTGGGGCTCAAGCCCACGGCGGTGCATCTTGATATCACCAGCTTTCACGTCGATGGCGCCTATGACTGCGCCGATGGCGAACAGACCGGCCGGCTGCAACTGGTGCGGGGATACAGCCGTGACCATCGGCCAGAGCTCAATCAGGTGATCCTGGAGCTGATCTGTGAGAATCAGGCCGGCTTGCCGGTGTACCTGCAAGCGCTCAGTGGCAACAGCAACGATAACAGCGCCTTTCGCGAGACGGTTAATCGCCACCTGCGCAGCCTCAAGTCCGCGCAGGAGAGCCGCTATCTGGTCGGTGATGCAGCGCTGTACTGCGCCGAGACCCTGCACCTGTTGCATCATCAGCGCCAGCTGTTCATCACCCGCGTGCCGCGCACCCTGACGGAAGCACGGAATGCTGTGGCAGCCATTGGTGAGGCGCCGCTGACCGCGCTGGGCGATGGCTACCAGGGGCGCTGGCTGGATGCCGATTACGCGGATGTGCCGCAGCGCTGGCTGCTGGTGCGCAGCGAAAAGGCCAACCATGCCGAGCAGAAAACGCTGGCCAAGCACCTGCTGGGCGACAGCACCCGCGAGCTCAAGGCGTTCACCAAACTGTGCGCGCGGCGCTTTGCCTGTCAGGCCGATGCCGAAGCGGAGCTGGCGCGCTTTGCCAACGGGCTGAAACTACTGGAGATTGTGCAAGGCCACGTGCTGACGGAGCCCGTTTACGCCAGCGCCGGCAGACCCAAAAGCGGCCAGCAACCCGACAGCTATCAGTACCGCATCGAGGGTCAGGCCGCTACCTGCCTGGAACGGGTGGAGGAGGCCAACGCCCAGACGGGCGTGTTCATCCTGGCCACCAACGACCTGAGCGGCACCCTGACCATGGCCGAACTGCTGGCCACCTACAAGGCACAGCAAACGGTTGAGCGCGGCTTTCGTTTCCTCAAAAGCCCCGAGTTTCTGACCTCATCGCTCTATCTGAAAAAGCCGGAGCGCATTGAAGCCCTGTTGATGGTGATGACCTGCAGCCTGATGATTTACGCCGCGCTGGAGCACCGTATCCGCAAAGGGCTGGTTGCCCAAGGCCGCAGCGTGCCGGACATGAAGAAGAAACCGACGCAGAAGCCAACCGCCCGCTGGATCTTCCTGTGCTTTGGCGGGATCCACGAGTACAGCCTGGGGGGCGAACCAGCCCAAGTGACCGACATCAACACCGTTCAGGAGACCATCATCGACGTTCTCGGCCCTCGATACCGGCAGATTTATTCATGAAGCGGGTGCGGAATGTCGGATCCCATTCTCTGATGTGTGGCCGCACAAAAGAAAAGGGGACAGCAGATGCTGTCCCCTCAAGTCATTTCGTCCATTCCCTGAACTGCCATGCTCCCTGCAATCCTTGACGCTATCCTTTCCTTTGGAAATTCCCCTTCCCAATCCGTTGGGGTGTCCTGTGGCCTTCCTAGCCTGGCAATCTGTCCTGATTGCTTCACCCTCTCCTTCCTGGAGGTGTCCATTACCACATCCCGTGGTGTTCCTGCGTCATCCTGACTGATAACCATCCTGGCTATCACGCTTCATCTTGAAGCTGTTCCTGACCGCGTCTTGCGGTGTCCTTTCATCCTTGATGAGCGACAATCCGTGCCACTCAACCTCATCCCGAGGTATCCAACTGCCACATCCTGCGGTTGTCCTGTCGATCCTTGTGATAACCATCCTGGCTATCAACCCCATCCCGAGGTGTTCCTTGCCCACATCCTGCAGACTATTCCTTGTTTATGCGCTGTTTCTGCATCCTGCCGAATCAGCTCGTCCTTGTGAGACCCATACTAAGGCAATTACGGGCTCGAACAAGGTGTGCATTCGGCTTGGGTTCCGTGACATGCGGTGCAGAAATGGGCTTGTGTGGAATATTATCTACGTTTATCAGTTACTTAGATAGTTTCCACGGAAAGCATACCCAGTGCGGGATGGCTTCACGTACGGTTCAACACTGAGGGGTCTTACAGGGGGAATGGCAGATCTCTTACAAGCAGAAATCGGTAGGAAAACGATGGTACAGCCGCTTCAATCAGGGGTGTAAGAGTTCAAAATTAATTGAATACTTATGCTTTAAAAGTAGACAAAAGCCGAGATAAATCTCGGCTTTGTATTGTCTGCTGGTTTCTTTAGCTGACCCTTGTCCCAGGAGTCGGGTAGGCCTTGCGCAGTGATTCGGGTGCAAGTACCTCCAGGTTGCCGCTCATGTTGTTCAGCCAGGAGCGGAACTCGGGCGTATCTTGCACTTCGGTCTCCACCACCACGCTGCGCTTGTCGTAACGGGTCATACGCGGGTTATGTCCCGGGATTTGTCCATCGATCAGGGTCGGGCAGTTGGCATCGATGCGCCCGACGAAGCGGATCGGACCGCTGACGTCCTGATAACCCTGGTCGCGGATTAGCTTCTGGATATTGAAGTCCTTCGGCTGGGTCGCGCTGAAGTTGGTCAACTCCACGTTCTTGATGTGATCGAACGGGATGCCGTAGACCTTGGGATCCAGCTCGGAGAGGGTACAGAGCAGGATGGGGCCATCGGGCTGGTTCAGGATGCCGAGGGGATTGATGCGGTCATAGCAGAGCCAGACAGTACGCTCCTTGATGACACGCTGGATCTCGGCGCTGAACTTGCGGCCACGCCAGAGGGCGTCGCGGATCAGGGTGCTGCGGCGGATCTCAGGATTGCCGGCGAAGGGGCGAGGTGACTGGTGCACGCTCTCCAGCCAGCGCTCGGCCAGTTCGCTCTGGCTGTCGCGGATCACCTGACCAGCCTTGTCGATCAGCGGGTTCAATTCGGTCAGCACGCTTGCCGGCAACAGTTGGCTTGCCTGGTCGCTCCAGGTTTTCAGGGCCACTGCCAGCGAGAGCGGCATGATGTTGGCAAAGTCATTGAGACCATGGCGCTCGAAGCACCAGCCATGAGGCTTGCTGCGCTCATCGGAGGTGAGGTCGAACAGTCCCATGCCGGACATCTCTTCCAGGTCCCGTTGCACGGTACGGAGACTGACGTGAATGCCTTCCTCTTCCAGTTTTACCTGGAGTTGGCTGGCGGTCAGCTTGTAAGGGCGGTGCGGGATGCAACGCGCCAAGGTCAGTTGTCGTAACAGCTTCTTACTCATGGTGCATGCCTTCACTGGTTTAGCGTTGAGTGTATCCTAGCCATGGCCTGCGACAGTCTATGTCGCAAGTTTTGCTGCGACAACTGTCGCCATTTTCATACATGAAGAACCAAGGTGTTGATAAATAAGATAAAATAACAAGTTAAAGGGGTTGTTTGAGCCCTTTTTTTATTGAAAACAAGCCTTGCGAGAATGCTCGCGACCAGGGTGACTGGAAGGAAATGGAAGCAATATGGAGGGGGAGGTGGGAAGGAGGTGAGGGACGGACCCCCACCTCGACACGTCGTTACGCCAGCCAGGACCAGGCTGATTTGGTGATGGCTGCGCCCACCATGTAGCCGAATACTGCGAGAGCGGCCACTCCGGCCACCAGCTTCTGGCCGCGGGCAGGACGCTTGAGCGCCATGACGCCCAGGCCGATGTAGATCACCAGGGCAATCAGCTTGGCCATCAACCAGGGCTGCTGGCCAGGGCTCATCTGCAGGGTCACCGCCAGCAGCACACCAAACAGCAGCAGGAAGGTGTCGTTGATGTGGGGTAGCACCTTCAGCCATTTCTGTTGCAGCCGCCCGCTGCCCGCCAGCGCCAGGCTCCAGCGGTAGAGGAAGAGCAGCAGGCTGACCAGGGCCAGGGTCATGTGAAGGTGTTTGAGCATGGGGTAATAGGCAATCATGTTGCTTCCTTGTCGTTGTCGGGCAGACCGCTGTTCCATTGATGGGCGTGGGTACGCTCCTGTCCTTCCTGATCGTCTTGCAGCAGGTCGGAGAGGATGTCGCGGTATTGCAGGCTCTTGTTGATATAGGTGTGCTCGTCGTCCAGGTAGTTGACCTGTTCCCGCAGCAGCCGGTTGTCATACTGCTTGAACATCTGCCCCGCACGCCAGGCCTGATTGGCCCTGAATCCCAAGAGGGTGAGTGCTTCTACCCCAAGATCCACGGCCGACCCCAGGGTTTCGCGGTGCACGCTGTCTATCCCGTGGCGCAGGATCTCGTGGGCATGGGGTCTATCCTGGGCACGGGCCAGTATTCTGAGGTGCGGGAAGTGCTTTTTCACCATCTCGATCACTTCGAGGGAGGTGGCCGGATCATTGAGGGAGAGCACCAGCAGTTTGGCCTTGTGGGCGCCGGCCGCGTGCAGCAGGTCGAGTCGGCTGGCATCCCCATAAAACACCTGGTAGCCGTACTTTCTCAGCATCTCTATCTGGCTGGCATCCTGCTCCAGGATGGTGGTGCCAATACCGTGGCCGTGGAGCAGACGCCCCACTATCTGACCGAAGCGACCGAAGCCCGCGATGATGACCGGGTGTTCCACCAGCTCGGGCTGTTCGTGTTCGGGGGTGTCGCTCTGGTTGCGGTAGTCGAACCAGGGCTGGATCACCCGATCGTTGAGGATAAGCAGCAGCGGTGTCAGCGCCATGGAGAGGGCGACGACCAGAGTCAGCAGTGAGATGGTGCTGCCCGGCAGTACCTTGTTCTGGGCGGCGAACGAGAACAGCACGAAGGCGAACTCACCGCCTTGGGCCAGGGCCAGGGCGAAGGTCCAGCGCTGGTTCGGGGAGAGGCGAATGACAAAGCCGAGCCCCATCAGCACCAGCCACTTGAGCACCATCAGACCGATCACCAGTGACGGGATCAACAGGGGATGGGCGGCAAAGAGGCTGAAGTCGATGCCGGCACCCACCGACATGAAGAAGAGGCCGAGCAGCAGCCCCTTGAACGGCTCAATGTCCGCTTCCAGCTCGTGGCGGTATTCGCTGTCCGCCAGCACCACGCCGGCGAGGAAGGAGCCGAGGGCGGGGGAGAGGCCGACGGATTCCATGAGCACGGCGATGGCGATCACCAGCAGCAGGGCGGCAGCGACGAAGATCTCCCGCATGTGGGACTGGGCGATGGCGCGAAACACCGGCCGCATCAGGTAATGGCCACCTAGCACGATGCCGGCGATGGCGGCCACCACCAGCAGGCCGTGCTGCCAGCCTGCCAGCTCCGAGCTGCCGCTGCTGGCGACCGGCGCGATGGCCAGCAGCGGCAGGATCGCCAGGATGGGGATGACGGCGATGTCCTGGAACAGCAGCACGGCGAAAGCGGAGCGGCCGCTTTCGCTCTGCATCAGTTTGCGCTCCTGCAGGCTCTGCAGCACGATGGCGGTGGAGGAGAGCGCAAGAATGAGACCGATGGCGAGCCCCTGCTGCCAGGGCAGACCCAAAAGATAACCCACTCCGGTCAGGGCGACACTGGTGAGCAGCACCTGCAGACCCCCGGTGCCGAGGATGGGCCCCTTCAGTTGCCACAACAGGGCCGGGCGCAGCTCCAGACCGACCAGAAACAGCATCAGCACCACCCCGAACTCGGCGAAGTGCATCACGTCTTTCTGCTCGCCCACCAGACCAAGCAGGAAGGGACCTATGATGATCCCCGCCAGCAGGTAGCCAAGGATGGAGCCCAGCCCCCACCGCTTGGCCAGCGGGACGGCGATCACCGCCGCCGAGAGGTAGATCAGGGCATCAAACAGCAATCCATGTCCCATCAGCGGCTCCTCCTTAACATGATGAATGCCGGTGAGGGCTGGCCGGGCCTGCGCCCGGATCGAGTGTGTGTCATGGGAGTACTCCCAGCAGATCGCGCAGATAGGGGCTCTCGGCCAGCTGGGCCGGGGTCAGCTGCTCGTCCCGCAGGGCGCACAGCAGTTGGCGATAGTCCTGGCCGCAGCGGCGCAGCGCCTCGGGATCCTCGATCTTGTGGAAAGAGTGCAGCACGAAAGGGGGCAGCCAGCGCATGCCGCACAGCTGTGCGGTCTGCTGGAAGGGGAGCAGGAAGTCGAGCAGCGGGCGCTGGTTGTAGCCGGCGCGGCAGTAGGATTCGGGGCCACCCCCCGTGGTGATGGCGCTGAGCCACTGCTTGCCGCTGAGGGCGTGGGCCTCGGGGCCGTAGGCATAGCCGTACTCCAGCACCAGGTCCATCCACTCTTTCATGATGGCCGGGCAGGAGTACCAGTAGAAGGGGTGCTGGAAGACGATGATGTCGTGCTCCGCCAGCAGGGCCTGTTCCCGTTTCACGTTGATGAACATATCCGGATAGCGCTGGCAGAGATCGTGCAGGGTGATCCCCTCCAGCCCCTCGATGGCGTGCAGCAGTTGCTTGTTGGCCCGGGAACTCTGCAGCGCCGGGTGTGAAAAGATGACCAGAATGCGTTTCATGGGATTCCTGAAGAGGGTCTGCTGCCGGCACATGCGACAGACTGTGAGCTGAAACGTTATCAAGAAGCTCCCTGGCCCGCCAGTTCCGGGATCAGTGCGCGCAGCGCCGGATTCAGGGTCTGGTGGGCGGGGTAGCAGAGGCCGATGCGGCGGAACATCCGGGGGCCGCTCACGGGCAGGGTGCACAGGCCCGCTTCGTCCTCCACCAGCCCGTCGGGCAGGAAGCTGATGCCCACTCCGGCCAGCACCAGCGCCATCACCAGCCCCTTGCTCTCGGCCTTGGCCACCAGATTGAGGGTGAGCCGGTCACAGGCCAGCAGGCCTATGGTTTGCTGATGGGCTTCGCAGGGGGGACACTCAATGAAATCATGGTGTTGCAACTCAGCCAGCTCGATACGCGCCCTGCCCGCAAGAGGGTGTCCCCTAGGAACGCACAGCACGTACTCCTCTTCCCAGAGCGGCAGGAAGATCTCGTCCTCCCGGCGCAGGGCATCCAGGGTCAGCCGGCAGTCGGCCGGGGTGCCGTAATCGGAGAGGGTGAGATCCAGCTCGGGCAGCACCCCCTGCACCCGCCGAAGCAATCCCGCCAGCCGACGGCGGCTGAGGTCGGGCATGATGGCCATGTTGAGTCTCGCACGCGTCGCCTTCTGGCGAAACAGGGTCGGCAGGCGACGCGCCTCTTCCACCAGCTTGACGGCGTGGGGATAGAGATAGTGGGCCGGATCCTTCGCTTCCACCCCCTTCTTGCCCCGGATGAAGAGGCTGTCCCCCAGGCTCTCTTCGAGCTGGCGAAGGCCGGCGGAGAGGGAGGGTTGGCTCACGTGGCAGCGGGCTGCCGCCGCCGTGATGTTCTTCTCTTCATAGATGGCGATGAAGAAGCGCAGCAATCTCAGGTCCAGCATGGGGATACCATAGTTAATTCAGATGATAACCAGCGGAAAACTATATTTATCGCCGATGGATGTAGCGACTATAGTGACTGGGTCCCGTGCTGGCCAGCCCTTGTTTGACGCCCATTTCAACGCATCAGAAGGAAAACTCCATGTCCAAGTCCCTCGTGGTGATCACCGGCGCGTCCGCCGGGATCGGTGCCGCCATTGCCCGCGCCTTCTCCGCCGCCGGCCATCCGCTGCTGTTGCTGGCCCGCCGGGTCGAGCCCATGCAGGCGCTGAACCTGCCCGATACCCTCTGCATCGGGGTCGATGTCACCGACACCGCCGCCATGAAGGCCGCCGTGGCGCAGGCGGAGGCGCAATTCGGCCCGGTGGGATGTCTGGTCAACAATGCCGGCGTCATGCTGCTGGGACAGGCCGACGTGCAGGATCCCGCCGAGTGGCAGCAGATGCTCAACATCAACGTGATGGGGGTTCTGAATGGCGTGCATGCGGTATTGGCCGGCATGAAGGCCCGCCGCAGCGGCACCATCATCAACATCAGCTCCATCGCCGGTCGCAAGACCTTCCCGAACCATGCCGCTTACTGCGCCACCAAGTTCGCCGTTCACGCCCTGACCGAGAATATCCGGGAAGAGGTGGCCGATGTCGGCGTGCGGATGGTGACCATCGCTCCGGGCGCGGTGGAGACCGAGCTGCTCAGCCACACCACGGACGAGCGCATCAAGGCGGGCTATCACGACTGGAAGGATCAGATGGGAGGCGTCATTGCACCCGAGGTGATCGCCGACGCCGTGCTCTACGCCTGGCACCAGCCGGCCAACGTCTGCGTGCGGGAGATCGTGCTGGCAGCCACCCGTCAGCAACCCTGATGCAAACGGGGGAGGGGTTGACCCTCCCCCTGGGCCAAGGGTTACCATAGGCCCTCTTTCGTCATTGAGTCGTCTCATGGTCCTGACCCGTCGCCAACTCGCTCGCGCCCGCCGCTGGCTCCCCCTGTGGAGTCTGGTGCTGGTGCTGATGTCGTTTGGCAGCCGTGCGGCCACCGATCTCTGTACCCTGACGCCCCATTGCAGCCAGAGCGAGCGTACCCTGGAAAAAGCCATGCCCTGCGGCAGCTTCACCTCGGCGCTCGCCATGACGGTGCTCACCAGCGACAGCCTGACGGTTGCCCGGCTTGAGCCCGACAGGCCGACATACCTCTCTCCCTCTCTGTTCATGCCGGAGGCGCCCCTGGAGCGTCTCGAGCGTCCGCCCCGTCACCACGGCTGAGTCGAGTTTCCCTTTCCGGGCATTTCTTCTTAACCGAGGTGAGATATGTACAAGTCCCTGTTACTGGCCGTGCTGGCCGGTACCATCAGTTTTTCTGCTCTGGCAACCGGGCAGATGACCGTCTACAAGTCCCAGTATTGCGGTTGCTGCAAGACATGGATCAAGCACATGGAAGAGAACGGCTTTGAGGTCAAGGTCGTGGAAACCGAGCAGCTTGACCCGATCAAGCAGCAGCATGGCATCACCCCGCAGCTGGCCTCCTGCCACACCGGGGTGGTGAATGGCTATGTGGTGGAGGGGCATGTGCCCGCTGCCGACGTGCAGAAGCTGCTCAAGGAAAAACCGGCGATCCGCGGTCTAACCATTCCGGGGATGCCCCAGAGTGCGCCGGGCATGGATATTCCGGGGCAGCCCTATCAGGTGCTGAGCATCAGTGACGAGGGCGCGACCAAAGTCTGGTCGAGCTACCCCGGCTGATGGATGCTGACCGTGAGCAGACACACTTCCATCATGTGAGGCACACCTGAGCGAACCCGTGTCGCCTACGGTCAGGGAGGAGGGCCGCCATCGCGAGATGGCGGCCCTTTTTCGTCGATTTGGGGGGGAATGTCCGGGGAGCCCTTGCAACCCCGGGCGACAAGGG
The DNA here is from genome assembly GCF_040907815.1 of Aeromonas sp. s6. NCBI lineage: Bacteria > Pseudomonadati > Pseudomonadota > Gammaproteobacteria > Aeromonadales > Aeromonadaceae > Aeromonas > Aeromonas sp. s6. Next base: position 7,566 of record NZ_JBFOCN010000070.1, on the reverse strand, counting down.
GCAGATTGATCGCCAATTTTTATTTTCTCAGGGACGCTTTTCCCGCTGCCTGCCGGTGTGCCGTCTGGATGCGTGCAGCACCAGCGGGAGGGGCGGCCCTGTGACAGCGCAAAGGATGCGACATGTTCACCTTTTCCCGGGGGTTGCTGCTGGCTTGCCTGCTTGCTGCGCCCTGTTCCCATGCCAACGAAGAGTCCGCCATGCCTACAAGCGATACTTCCACCCAGCCTGTCATTGTCCCCCCGGTGGCTGCCAAGCACCCCCATACCCTGAAAAAACACGGGGACACGCGCGTCGACAACTACTACTGGCTGCGTGACGACGAGCGGCAGAAGCCCGAGGTGCTGGACTATCTCAAGGCAGAGAATGCCTACACCGAGGCCATGCTTGCACCGATCAAGCCGCTGCGCGAGCAGCTCTACAAGGAGATGGTGGCCCGTATTCCCCAGCAGGACGAGTCTGTCCCCTATGTGAAGAACGGCTACCGCTATCAGACCCGTTACGAGCCGGGCAAGGAGTACGCCATCTACTCCCGCAGCAAGGTGGAAGGGGACGGGGCGCCCGCCCTGCTGCTGGATGGCAACCAGCGTGCCGAAGGCCACGAGTTCTATGCCCTGGGGGCGCTCGAGGTGAGCCGCAACAACCGCTGGCTGGCGGTGGCGGAAGATTATCTCTCCCGCCGTCAATACAGGATCCAGTTCCTCGATCTGGAGAGCGGCGCCTGGGCCGCCGACACCCTCGAGAACACCTCCGGCAACCTGGTGTGGGCCAACGACAGCAAGACGGTCTTCTACGTGCGCAAGCACCCCAAGACCCTGCTGCCCTACCAGGTCTATCGCCACGAGCTGGGCACGGATCCCGCGAAGGATATCCTGGTCTACGAGGAGAAGGACGACTCCTTCTATGTGAGCCTCTACGCCACCACCTCGGAAGATTTCATCGTCATCTCCCTCTCCAGCACCACCACCAGCGAGGCGCGCCTCATTGATGCCAATGTGCCGGGCCAGACGCCACGCCTGTTCCTGCCCCGTCAGGTGGATCACGAATACAGCCTGGATCACTACCGTGGTCGCTTCTATGTGCGCTCCAACAAGGACGGCAAGAACTTCGGCCTCTATGAGACCAAGGAGAGCCCGGTGGATCGCTGGAAGGCGGTGATCGCCCCCAATCCGGACGTGCTGCTGGAGAGCTATGCCCTGTTCAGGGACTGGCTGGTGCTGGAGGAGCGCAGCCAGGGGTTGACCCGGTTGCGTCAGGTCAACTGGCAGAGCGGCGAACAGAAGGAGATCGCTTTCGATGATCCCGCCTATGTCACCTGGCTTGCCTACAACCCGGAGCCGGACACCAGCGCCCTGCGCTATGGCTACTCCTCCATGACCACGCCGTCCTCCACCTATGAGCTCGACATGGACAGCGGCAAGCGGACTCTGCTCAAGCAGCAGCCGGTGGCGGGCTTCGTGCCTGCGCAATATGCCAGTGAGCGGCTCTGGATCACCGCCCGTGACGGCGTGGCCGTGCCGGTGTCGCTGGTCTATCGCAAGGACAAGTTCAAGAAGGCAGGGGGGGGTGCAGGCACCAATCCCCTGCTGGTCTACGGCTATGGCTCCTACGGCGCCAGCATGGACCCGGACTTCAGCAGCTCACGCCTGAGCCTGCTGGACCGGGGCTTCGTCTACGCCATCGCCCATATCCGGGGTGGCGAGGAGCTGGGCCGCACCTGGTATGAAGAGGGCAAGCTGCTCAAGAAGCAGAACACCTTCAACGACTTCATCGACGTGACCGAGGCGTTGGTGGCGCAAGGCTACGGCGCCAGGGATCAGGTCTATGCCATGGGAGGCAGCGCCGGCGGCCTGCTGATGGGGGCCGTCATCAACCAGGCGCCCCAGCTCTATCGCGGCGTGGTGGCCCAGGTGCCCTTCGTCGACGTGGTCACCACCATGCTGGACGAGTCCATTCCCCTCACCACAGGGGAGTATGACGAGTGGGGCAACCCGAACCAGAAGCGCTACTACGACTACATGAAGGCCTACAGCCCCTACGATCAGGTCAAGGCCCAGGCCTACCCGAATCTGCTGGTGACCACGGGGTTGCACGACTCCCAGGTGCAGTACTGGGAGCCGGCCAAGTGGGTGGCCAAGCTGCGTGAGCTGAAGACGGACGACAACCAGTTGCTGCTCAGCACCGACATGGAGGCCGGTCATGGCGGCAAGTCGGGCCGTTTCAAGGCCTATGAGGACATCGCCCTGGAGTTCGCCTTCATTCTGGAGCTGGCTGGCAGCAAGGCGTGATGGCCGGGCCCAAATGAAATCAGCTTGTTACCAAACCCCGTTCCGGCAGCCCCGGATCGGGGTTTTTGCATCTTGGCGACAAAAGCGTCATTAACGTCGTGTTTATGCTGTTCAGTAAGCACTTCGCAATATAACGGACCAGGTTTCTAATCCTTGCCAGTCAAGGGTTGCGAAAGAATCTGGGCGTGCTTTTTATTGCTTCCCTTTGATAGTTCATGTAATTAATCTGCCCTTGAGAAATGAATGATCCGCTTCAAACTTCTCGCTATTTAAATCCGCCATTTTGCTGTTTTGTTTGATTTATGTTGGTATTATGTGCTTAATCGGGGCGTTAATGCTTTTGAACTGACCCGTTTCTGGTCAGATCACCTCCGATCGGCATGACGCTGATTATCTCACCGCAGGATGATGGTGGCTTCTGGAAGGGCGCGTGCCGCTCGACCATTTCCTCGTACGAGGTCGTATAGGCGAACCCAGTCTTGATGCGGGTCTGTCTCATATTCTCCCGGGAAACGGGTGAAATAAATCAATGAAAAGGATGAAGAACATGAAAGGATTATCCTTGGCGTGCGCCTTGTCGGCGGCTCTGGTCGGTGTGTCGTTTGGTGGTCCGGTGCAAGCGCAGGAGCGCTTCGTGACCATAGGCACCGGCGGTCAGACCGGCGTCTACTACGTGGCGGGCCAGTCCATCTGCCGCTTCCTCAACCGCGGCGCCGCCGATCACCAGATCAAGTGCAACGCCCCGGCCAGTGGCGGTGGTGTTGCCAACGTCAACGGCATCCGCTCCGGCGAATTCAACTTCGGCATCATGCAGTCCGACCATCAGTACAAGGCGATGAAAGGCGTCGAGCCGTTCAAGGCCGAAGGTCCGATGGATGACATCCGCGCCGTCTTCTCCCTGCAGAGCGAAGTGTTCACCATCCTGGCCCGCAAGGACGCCAAGGTAGCCAGCTTCGACGACCTGAAGGGCAAGCGCGTCAACATCGGCAACCCGGGTTCCGGTCAGCGTGACACCTTTGAAGAGATCATGACCGTGAAGGGCTGGGACAAATCCGCCTTCAGCCTGGTCTCCGAACTGAAACCCGCCGAGCAGGCCTCTGCCCTGGGTGACAACAACATCGACGCCATGAGCTACTTCGTCGGCCACCCGAACGGCGCCATTCAGGAAGCCTCCACCACCACGGACACCGTGCTGGTGCCGGTCACCGGCCCCGAGATCGACAAGCTGCTGGCCGAGAAGAGCTACTACAGCAAGGCCGAGATCCCGGGTGGTCTCTACAAGGGCAGCCCGACCCCGACCCCGTCCATCGGTGGCAAGGCGGTGCTCTCCACCAGCGCCAAGGCTGACCCGGAAGTGGTCTACCAGCTGGTCAAGTCCGTGTTCGACAACCTGGACCGCTTCAAGCGCCTGCACCCGGCCTTCGCGGATCTGAAGGAAGCCGACATGATCAAGGTGGGTCTCTCCGCTCCGCTGCATGAAGGCGCTGTGCGCTACTACAAGGAACGTGGCTGGATGTAATCCGGCTGCGTCTTCGGATGTGCCCCGGACTCGCTCCTCCTTCGGGGGAGCGAGTCTCATTTATTGCAGTACCTACAGAGTCACACTATGCCGCAAACACAACAACAAGAGGCGTTCTCGGCCGAGGAGCTGATCGCCCAGGACGTCGGCGCCAGGCTGCCCGTCGGCCCCATGAGCTGGATCATCGCGGGTCTTGCGCTGATCTGGTCCCTGTTCCAGCTCTGGATAGCCTCGCCGCTGCCCTTCTCTCTCGGCATCGGCGTCCTCAACGACACTGAAACACGCTCGATTCACCTGGCCTTCGCCATCCTGCTCGCCTACCTGGTGTTCCCCGCCATGCGCAGCTCACCGCGAGACAGGGTTCCCCTTGCCGACATCGCCCTCGGCCTCGTCGGTGCCGCCGTCGCCAGCTATCTGTTCGTGATGTACCAGGAGCTTGCCCAGCGTCCCGGCAACCTGACCACCATGGACTTCGCGGTGGCCTGCGTCGGCATCCCGCTCCTGCTGGAAGCGGCCCGCCGCGCCCTGGGCCCGGCCCTGGCGGTCATCGCCATCGTCTTCCTGGCCTACAGCCTGGCCGGTCCCTGGATGCCTTCCCTGCTGGCCCACCGCGGGGTGAGCCTGCATGCGCTGGCCAACCACCAGTGGATCACCACTGAAGGGGTGTTCGGCATCGCCCTTGGGGTCTCCACCAGCTTCGTCTTCCTGTTCGTGCTGTTTGGCGCCCTGCTCGAGCGCGCCGGTGCGGGCCATTACTTCATCCAGCTCGCCTTCAGCCTGCTGGGTCACTTGCGCGGCGGCCCGGCCAAGGCGGCCGTGGTCGCCTCGGCCCTGACCGGCGTCATCTCCGGCTCCTCCATCGCCAACGTGGTGACCACGGGCACCTTCACCATCCCCATGATGAAACGGGTCGGTTTCTCCAAGGAGAAAGCCGGCGCAGTGGAAGTGGCCTCTTCGGTCAACGGCCAGATCATGCCGCCGGTCATGGGGGCTGCGGCCTTCCTGATGGTGGAGTACGTGGGCATCCCCTATGTGGAGATCATCAAGCACGCCTTCCTGCCGGCGGCCATCTCCTACATCGCCCTGCTCTACATCGTGCACCTCGAGGCGCTCAAGCTCGGGATGCAGCCCATCGGCAACCGTCAGCCGCGCCCCTGGCTGCGTCGCCTGACCGGCTTCGCCTTCGGTGCCGCCCTCATCAGCGGCCTCTCCATGGCGGTCTACTACGGTCTGGGCTGGCTCAAGCCGGTACTGGGTGACTATGCCCTGCCGGGGATCAGCGTGCTGCTGGCCGTCGCCTACCTGGGACTGCTGAAGATCGCCGCGAGCAACGCGCCGCTGCCGGCGGAAGACCCGGACAAGCCACTGGACGAGCTGCCCGAGACCCGCGCCGTGCTGCTCTCCGGCCTGCACTTCCTGCTGCCCGTGGTGGTGCTGGTGTGGTGTCTGATGGTGGAGCGCCTCTCCCCCGGCCTGTCGGCCTTCTGGGGTTCGGTGATGCTCATCATCATCCTGCTGACCCAGCGACCGCTGCTGAACTGGCTGCGCACCGACGGCAAGCATGACTACGGCTCCTTCACCGATGGCGTAGTGGACCTGCGCGAGGGGCTGATTGCCGGTGCCCGCAACATGATCGGCATCGGCATTGCCACCGCCACTGCCGGCATCATCGTCGGGGCCGTCTCCCAGACCGGCGTCGGCCTGGTGCTGGCGGATCTGGTGGAGTTCCTCTCCATGGGCAACCTGCTGCTCATGCTGATCCTCACCGCGCTGCTGAGCCTCATCCTCGGCATGGGGCTGCCGACCACTGCCAACTACATCGTTGTATCGAGCCTGCTGGCGCCGGTGATCGTCACCCTGGGTCAGCAGAACGGCCTCATCGTGCCGCTCATCGCGGTGCACCTGTTCGTCTTCTACTTCGGCATCATGGCGGACGTGACCCCGCCGGTGGGGCTGGCCTCGTTCGCCGCGGCCGCCGTCTCCAAGGGCGACCCCATCAAGACCGGGATCACGGCGTTCTACTACAGCCTGCGTACCGCGGCGCTGCCGTTCCTGTTCATCTTCAACACGGATCTGCTGCTCATCAACGTGGACTTCTCCCACGGCGTGCTGATCTTCTTCGTGGCCACCATCGCCATGCTGATCTTCGCTGCCGCCACCCAGGGCTTCTTCCTGGTGAAGAGCCGCTGGTACGAGAGCGTGCTGCTGCTGCTGGTGGCCTTCACCCTGTTCCGTCCTGGCTTCTGGATGGATCTGCTGCACGACCCGTATCGCGACACCGCCCCGGCCGAGCTGGTCCAGACCATGGGGCAGGTGGAGGCCGAGAGCACCCTGCGCCTGCGCATGGAAGGGGAAGATGCGGTGGGCAAGTTGCGCCGCTTCACCGTGCTGCTGCCGGTGCCGGAGGGCGCCAGTGGCGAGGATCGTCTGGCCAAGCTGGGGATCCAGACCTATGAGCAGGACGGCAAGATCCTGATCGACACCGTCACCTTCGGCAGCCAGGCCGCCGATCTGGGGCTGGAGATGGATCAGCAGATCCTGAGCGTCAAGGCGCCTACCGAGCGCTGGCCCAAGGAGCTGATGTGGCTGCCGGGCTTCCTGCTGTTCGGGGCTGTGGTCTGGCTGCAACGCCGCCGGGTCGCTCGACCCTGATCATCACCCAATAAAAAACGGCGCCTTCGGGCGTAATGCCAGTCAGTTAAGCCTGACTGGCATTGTTTTTACTAGGTTTTCTCGTCGCATACTTCTGTGGTTTGGCTTTGATGCACCTTGGGTAACTTCGTTCTCGGCGGGCGGGTAACTTGAACTGCTCTGCCTGTTTGTCCAACTCAGCGACACGCCCTGGAACCATGCCCGGTGACACAAACGGCAGGCAACTGAGTTCATGCAGCAGATACACCGATGCCATGTGAAAGCTCAACTGGCTGGCCGTATAGCCCTTTAAGCTCGCCGCCATCCTAACCATCTGATATCTCAGTAGGTTATAGGCCAATACCAAGCCCCATAGCTCCTGCCTTACTCCATCGGGTTTCTTGCTGCGCAGCGTCAGCCGGTGCTGTTGCAGGCTATGTTTCATCTCCCGATAGCCCAGCTCGATTTCCCAGCGATTCTGGTATAGCTCCATCAACTCGCTGGCCGGGAAGCGCAGCGGGTCGGTGAGCGAGGTCAGCACCTGCCGCTCCTTGCCGTTTACCGTCCGGGTCAGCAGCCGGGCTTCGAACTGCTCCGGCAACTCGCTCCACTTCTTCTTGGCCTGCGGACTGGCACTGAGGCGTACCAGCACATCCTGCCGCCCCAGCTTGCGGATGACCTCGTATTGAGCCCCCTTTTTCAGCGGAATAAGCCAGTGACGCGCTACGCCCTGGCGTTGCCAGGCATGGAGTAACCCCAGTGAGTAGAAGCCCTTATCGAACAGGGTCAGGCTATTATCGGGTGTTTTTTCAATCAGTTGCTCTGCCAACACCATCTCGTTTACCGCACAGGAGTCCATCACTGTCTGGGTCAGCAGATGACTGGTCAGCTCCATCTGACACAACATGCGGACCTGGGGATATTGCGTCTCCCCCTGGACGGTTTTCGACTTGGCAAAGGCGCCGGCATTGTCCGGAGTATCGGGCGTGCGCCAGACCACCCCGTCCACGGCCAGCAGCTGCAAGCCGGCCCAGGTGGGGTGCTGACACTGCTGATGCCAGAGTGTGGCGGTCTGCTGGAACACCTGTCGAACGGCTTGGTCAGCCAGTTTTTGGCGCGCCTGGATGA
>NZ_JBFOCN010000007.1:0-3387 GCF_040907815.1 Aeromonas sp. s6 | reverse complement strand
GGGAGAGACCAGACACCGGACAGGGCGCCGGTAAACTCGGCGCCAGCGGCAGCGGTCTCCAGCGGGACAACGGTCAGAGCGCCCATCTTGATAGGCTTGCCGGCAACCACGCCACCGGTCGGGGCGATAAATGCCAGCTGGGTGCCGGCACAAACGAAATTCTTTGCCATGTTGTTATTCCTGTTTTTTGCCAAAAAGATGGCCCGCCAGATGGCGGGCCATTCCCATTACTTGCCGTTCGACTTGACCAGGCCGCGATAGTCGAGAGCAGAAACCCCCGCATCGATGCGAACCTTGGTGGTCACGCCGTCAACGGTGAAGCCTTCCTGCTGCTCAATCCAGGGCGCATCCATGCCGTCCAGATAGGCCACCTCAACCGTGTCGCCACCCTGCGCAGCCAGGAACCACTGGGCCACATCGCTATCGGAGAGGCGCGGCTCACCGATCACCTCGGCGAAGCCCTTGAGCGGGTTGATAATGCCGGAGTTGGCATCGGCGCCGGGGACGGAAGTGCTGTTGATCAGCTGGAACGCGGTATCTTCCAGCTCAGTCGGCACCAGAACAAAGCCCGGACGGATGTTGAGAGCGCGACCCTTACCACCTTCTGCGGCCGCCTTCTGGCTGCGCATCAGCGCCTTGGCAGCAGAGAGTGCCTTGATGCTCATGGCAGAGTCTGCGCCGCTAAGCAGGTTGTGGTGATCGGCGTGGAACAACGCCTTGTTGTCCGGCATCTTGATGTTCTGGGTCAACACGGCATAGACCAGATCTGCGATGGTGCCACGCGCCGCCGCCCCCATCAGTTTCGGGATGCGGGTCAGCAGGTCGAGGTCATCGTTGATGATCGCCTGGCGGGTGATGCAGAACAGCTCGCCGTAGGTTGCCAGCTGGATGGTGGCACCGGTGTCGTTCAGGGTGATGTGCTTGTACTCAGCACCCTCGCGCACTTTGCGCAGGCTGGCGATATCACCCAAGCCGACACGCTGGGCCACCTTGAAGTCGGACAAGGTGCCCTTGCGCGTCCACTTCTCGAAGGTCTCGTTGGCGGATTCCCAACCTTCCAGCACTGACTTGTTGGAAACATCCATCAGGATCTTGCCAAAGTCGGAACTGGTGTGGGTGAAGGCCATGCCGACATAGTTCATCGGGCTCATGCCGGAGGTGGATACCCCGCGACCTTCCAGTGATGCCCGCGCCAGCTCGCGCAAGCTGAAACCGTCATAGCGGTTGTCACGCTCTTTCTCTGCATGACCACAGCGGGCCATCAGGGAGGCGCGAACAGAGTCGCCGATCAGGTTGCCGTTGCCAGCGTGGATATGCACGGTGGAACCCAGCGGGCCGGTTTCACTGGCGCCGGTGCCCAGCGCGGCCTTGATTTTCTCTTTCGCAGCGGCGGCGGAAACATCCATATCAGCCAGGCACTCGGCCATCAGCTCAGGGAAGCGGCCGCCGGTCAGCGCAAACAGATCCTGAATGTCATTGCGGCGAGCCTGCTCCTGTCGCTTGAAGGCAGCGACAGCATCATCACCAGCGGGCTGCTGGGGTTGGCCAGGCAAAACGGCGGTCGTGGTGGGATTGGCCGGTACAGGAGCAGCTGTGCCAGCGTTCGCTTTGGCGCCGAACAGGGTTCGGGCCTGGGTAGGAATGTTGTTAAAGTCTTTCATCTTGTTCTCGTTCACGTAGGCGGCAGCCGAGATCGGCTCTTCCAGGACATCGACAAACCCCATCTCTTTGGCCTGCAGGCCATCGAGCCAGGTATCTGCCGACAGTAGCGCGGCCAGCTCCTCGCGGGGCTTGCCGGTTTTCTTCTCGTAGGCGTTGAGCAGCAGCGCCTCGTTGCGATCCAGCCAATCGGCCAGATCTCGCAAGTCGTCCGCATTGCCGACTGCGCCAGACCACGGCTTGTGGATCATCACCCAGGCATTGCTCGGCATATGCACGGTGGCATTGGGCAGGCAGAGAATGACCGAGGCCATACTGGCCGCCAGGCCATCGTTCCAGATGTCGATCTTGCAGGTGAGGCGGGCCAGGGTGTTGTAGATGGCAAACCCGTCCATCACATCACCGCCGGGGCTGTGAATGTGCAGATTGATTTGCTTGGCACTAAACACCCCGGCCGCCTTGCAGTCCGAGATGAATTGTTGAGCCGACACACCCCAGTAGCCGATCACGTCATAGATGTAGATCTCGACCGTGGGCTCTGAGGCGGCCAGGGCGTTGATGGTGTACCAGCTGCGGGGGCTCTGGTTATCGGCGGCGGGCTGGTCGCTGGCGGCCTCCGCTCGCGCTGGCATCAGCGCGGTCTGGACCGCCGCCGTCAGGGGGTGCTTTTTCACTGGGTTGTGCTCCTGGGTCATTGGCTGGGTTGGAATCGGTGATGACGTTGTTTTGTTTCTCCCATTCCAGTTCGGAAAGACGCTGATCACGCACCTCGTCAGGGTTCCTGTTGCGAGCCCGGATCCACTCAGTCACCGTGCCAGCACTGCCACGAATCACAGCTTTCCAGCCGTTGGCTTCACGCTCCGGGTCAATCCAGGGCATGACAGGGGCCAGATAGATGGCATCGAACAGGGTTTTCATATCCAGCTCGGGAGGCAGCTTGAGAGGGTCTTTGCTGCGCAAGGTTTCAGCCAGCAGCCAATCCCGAAAGACAGGGCGCGACCAGTTGGCCACAAACTCATCCTGCAGCACGGCGAAGCCTTCCCACCCCTCGACCAGCTCCTGGCGCTGGGCGGAATAGGTGCCGTCATAGTCGCGGGCCACGCTCGAATACTGGCTGCGGGTGCCGGCACAGGATGAGCGCAGCTGACCAGCTCGCCAGATGTTCAGGGCGGTGTTTGGCCGGTTGGACTGGATAACCCCGACATCCTCGCCGGGGCGCAGGTCGTCAAAGGTCATGCCCGGCGTGATGTCGATCATTCGCTGCGCTTGCGCAGGCGAACCATCTGGTGGCGCCTGGTATCCCTCCGGGTGCTCCTTCTTGATGAAGAAGGCGAGCGAGGCACTGATCCGAGCTGCCACGCGCTCGGCCTCCTCCACCGACTTGAGGTCAGCGAGGCGAGTGATGACACCGTGCAGCAGCGTAACGCCGCGCAGCTGATGGATCCGCTTGCGCAGCGCCAGGTGATATATCTCGCTGGCTTCAACCTCCTTGGTGCGGTAGCGATAGCCCTGCATCTCGCCGGGGTGATCGAACATCACAAAGTAGGATTTCGGCCGGCGCCAGGCATCGACCTTGATCCCCTGTCTGACGCCATCCGCCACGCTGTTCATCTCGAACGGCACAAAGTCAGGCTCCAGCACCTCCACCGAAAAGGGGGTGTCAGAATGATGCTGATAGCCCTTGATGGTGCCGAGCAGGCGGCGGCCAAACACCTCGCCATCGCGCAA
>NZ_JBFOCN010000069.1:0-17160 GCF_040907815.1 Aeromonas sp. s6 | reverse complement strand
CCCCGTGGAGGGGTTCCCGAGCGGCCAAAGGGATCAGACTGTAAATCTGACGGCTCTGCCTTCGAAGGTTCGAATCCTTCTCCCTCCACCATCTTTCAGAGAACCCGGCTTTGTGCCGGGTTTTCGCTTTTCTGCCTTCCACAAATCCCCTTCTTCTTCAAAAAAACGGGAGGCCAGGCCTCCCGTCAATATATGCACGCTCTCACCCCGAACCTGCTTGCGACAGCTGTCATCAGCAGGTCGGGCAGGGGGGGATCAGCGCCCCCCCAGGCATCTATCTTGTCATCCGCGCCCCTTACAGGGTGAAACGATAGAAGATATCCACCGCCTGGGCCACCCCGCTCATGGCCTGCAGATAGAGCCTTGGCATCAGCTCGTAGCGCAGCTTGAATTCGGCGATGGGGCTGAGCACCCCGACCCCGTACTGGAACTGCAAGCCGGGCAGCAGGTAGGCCGACAGGGTCACCTGGGTGTCATCACCACTGCCTGCGGTATCGAGGGCCACGTCGCTCATGCCGAGGGACTCCCCGATGCTGGAGACCACGCCGCTCGCCTGGCTCACGGCCCCCGCCACCAGCAGGCCGTTGAAGCCGCCATCCTCGCCGCTGGTCTGCAATCCCTTGCCCCGCAACAGATAGGAGAGCTGTTCGGACTGCGCCATCTGCGGTTCGGAATAGACAGTGATCTTCGGCTTGGCGGCCGGCCCCGTCACCCGCACCCCGACGGTCACGTTGTCCTCGATGGTGTCCGGATCCCGATAGGTCTCGATGTTGAGATAGGGCTGATCGATGGGGCCGGAGAAGAGGATCCGCCCCTCCTTGATGATGAGGTTCTGACCATAGGCCTTGAAGCGCCCGTCCCTGAGCTCCAGTTGCCCGTTGCCCGAGAGCGGCTTGGAGGGATCCTGGCGAATGTTGAGGGCCCCTCCCACCTTGGTCTTGAGTCCCATGGCTTCAAGGCGGACGTCGTCCCCGAGCCGGATGGCGAGCCTGATCTCCATGGGCAGCGGTGCCGCCTTGGGGACCGGCGGCAGATCGTCGTAGATGACGGTGACGTCATCGGAGACCGCCACCGCGCTGTCTGGCAGGCTCTTGACCAGGATGCGCGACCAGGGGATGTCCACCTGGCCGGTCACCCTGGTCTCCTCCCCGAGAGAGATGGCGATGTCAGGTGTCACCCTGACCCGGCCCATGCCCGGGTACTGGGCCTCCAGCTCCTTGCCCTGAATGGTGAGGCTGCCGGTCACCGGCTGCTGGGCCCAGCTCAGCCAGCCCCCCAGCACCAGGAGGCCCTTGCCCACCATCATGGAGCCGTCGAGTTCGGCCCGGTTGCCTTCTATCTTGAGGCGGGTCACCAGCTTGGAGAGGGTCACCATGTCGGAGTGGGTCTGAACCTCCCCCTCCTTCAGGTTCAGCTCGCCATACAGCAGGGGGGCAGCCAGGGTACCGTCGAAGCGGGCATCCGCCGAGATGACCCCTTGCAGGGAGCGCACTTCGGGTATGAGCGGCGCAAAGGTCGCCAGCTTCAGATCGTCAAACCTGAGTTGACCGCCGAGGTTGCCGCGGCCGGCGGGATCCCGGATCAGCAGATCGGTGTCGATGTTACCGATCTGCTCGGAGGCGAAATCGACCCGGATGGCGGCCTGCTGGCGCTCGAAGTCGATCCCGAGCTCGAGGCGCTGGTAATCGGTCTTGAGTTCGTCGGCGACGAAGGTCCCAGGCGTGGTGCGCACGGTGGCGTGCAGGGTCGGCTGGTTGCCGCGCCAGCTGGCGCGCCCGTCGGCCGACAGCACCGCCTGCCAGCGGAAATTGTCCGGCAACCAGGGGCGCAGCCGCTTGAGATCAAATTCGTTCAGGGCAAATTCCAGATTGCCCTGGGACTGGGCTATCCGGCTCCCCTTGACGCAGAGACTGGCCTTCTGGGACGCGAGGCAGAGATCCCCCATGGTCAGCTGCTGTTTCGGCAGATCCAGGTCCAGAGACCAGGGGGCGGTCAGCGCCCAGCGCTTGAGGGGGGTCTTGAGCTTCAGCTCGGCAAGGGCGCCACGCCAGCGGTCACCGCGCAGGCTGCCATTCAGGCTGAGGTCTGCCGCCAGGGGATCCCCCTTCATGGTCAAGGTGAGCCCGTGGCGCTCGAGATCGCCGCTCAGGTTCAGGGCGATTTGCGAGAGCTTGGTCTCCCCCTGCGCCAGGCTCGCCACCGTCACCGCCACCTCACCGGCGGGCTTCTCCCCGACCAGGGCGTTGGCCTTGATGACGGTCTCCTTGAGGACGGTGCCCGCGTAGGCGAGTCGGCCCGACACCAGGTCGGCATTCACGCGCGGCGCCTGCTGGTTGCCGGTGACGCGCACCTGGCCCTTGATGTCCCCTCCCAGACCCGGGTAGATGCCCCCAAGCTTGGGCGCATCCAGATCCGCATCCAGCTTCCAGGCCTGGGTCGTGAGCGAGCCTTTGGCCTGCAGCCGGTTGGGGCCGCTTTGCAGCGCCAGGGCCGGGATGGTCCACTCCATCTTGTCGTTGCCGCTGAGCCTGCCCTGCAAGGCCAGGGGATACTGGTTGAGCTTGCCATCCACCTTGAGCTCGGGCAGGGCAAGCTGCCAGTGGCCCGCCTCATCCAGATCGAAGCGGCTGGTGATCTTGCCCGCCAGTGCCCCCTTGATCTCGGGCACCAGCTCCGCCGGGTTGATCCCCTTGAATTCGGTCGTCCCCTGCCACTGGACCCCCTTGCTCCAGGCCAGCTTGCCGTCGAGCTTGAGCTCCCCCTTGAGGGCCCCCAGCAGCAGCTCGATACGGCTCAGCTGGTTGAGATCCCCCTTGCCCGAGAGCGCCACCTTGAAGGGGGGCACATCGGTCCCCTTGCCGGCGGTGTTGAGCGCAAACTGGTAACCGGAGAGCTTGCCCTTGGCGCTCAGGGTGCCCTTGTCCAGCCGATAGCTGGGCTCATCCTTGGCGGGCTTGTGCAGGGGCCAGGAGAGGCTCTTCCAGTCCAGCGCCAGATCGAAGGGCAGATCCGGGTCGAGGGCCGCAAGGGATCCTTTGAGATTGGCGCCCACCGGCCCCTTGGCCTTGAGTGCCAGCCCAAGCTTGCCCACAGAACCGTCCAGGACGAGATTGACCTGCTCCCCCTTGAGCTCCCCGTCCAGCAGCCCTTGACGCGCCTTGGCATCCAGAGTCAGGGCGAGGGGGTAATCCTCGTGCAGGCGCACCTGACCACGCAGGGCCAGATCCGCCATGGCATGGCGCAAGGAGAGCTCCCGGATGTCGATGCGCTCCTCCTCGGCGGTGGCCGACAGCAACAGGTTGTCTAGCCCCTCCACCAGCTCACCTTGCTGATAACGGAACGCCGTGGCTTTCAGCCCCTCCAGCTGGATGGGGAAAGGCAGTCGCACCGCCGGCAGCACCATGGGCTCGGGCTTGCTTGCGGCCTGCGTCTTGTCACCGGGGGCAGCCTTGCCCTCGCCGACCGCCAGGGTGGCGCTTTTCTCATCCGCCGGTTTGGCGCCCTTGTCACTGGCCGCCTCCACCGGGGAGGGTGCCAGCACCACGTTCAGGCCATCGAGCACCGGGCCGCGCACGATGAGTCCGGCGCGATCCAGGGCGGCGCCAATGTCCAGATCCTTGAGGGTGATCGTCACGCCGGGCACCGCCACATCGAGATCGGCAACCTTGAGGCTGTCGATCTGGATTTTGAGCGGCAACGGATGCCAGACGAAGGGCTCCGACGGCTCTTCCGGCACCGGCTCGGACTCCGCCACCCGGACCACGGGGCGAGTCACCGCCAGAGACTTGATCCAGAGCTTGCCCTGCAGGAGCTTGCCCAGATCCCAGTCCAGCACGGCCCGCTCCACGGTGACATCCACCAGCTCGTCCTGCCAGCCAACCCCTTCGAAGGTCCAGCCATAACCGAGTTGCCCCGCCACCAGCTCCCCCTTGAGGGAGGGCAGCGCGGCTCTGGCCTGTTGCCACAACCACTTGTTGCCCTGATGGGTGAAGCCCAGCAGGCTGACGCCGATGAGCAGCAGGAAGAAGAGGCCCATGAGCCACAAGAAAATGCGTTTTACCCAGATCACGATGCAGACCCCTGCAAGGAAAGCAGCCGCAGCGGCCAGAAAAGAGAAAGAAGAGGATGTGCGCCTGGTTGCCGGGTCATAGTTCCGGCCCCAACGCGAAGTGCAGCCGCAGCGGCTTGTCCTCCTCGGATATGCCCACCGCCAGATCGAGCCTGACCTGACCGATGGGGGTGACCCAGCGCACCCCGACCCCGGTGCCTATCTTCCAGGCCTCGCTGTAGTCGACGGTGGCGGTCCCGGCGTCCACGAACAGGGCACCGAGCCACTTCTCGCTGAAGCGGTAGTTGTACTCCAGGCTGCCGACGCTGGCGTAGCGTCCGCCGGTCAGCTTGCCATCGTCCCCCCGTGGCGAAATGGTCTCGTAACCGTAGCCCCGGACCGTCTGATCGCCGCCGGTGAAGAAGCGCAGGGAGGGGGGGACCAGGGAGAAATCATCCCCGACGATGGCCCCCTGTTCGGCCCGCATCAGGAAACGGTGATCTTCGCCCAGGGTGCGCAGCCACTTGCTACGCCCCCACACCCGCATGAAGCTGATGTCGGACCCCCAATAGGGACTCGAGAACTCCATCGTCAGTTGCTGGCGATCCCCCCAATCCGGCACCAGACCGCCGCGCACCCGCAGCCGTGACCAGGAGACACCGGGGATCAGCAGCAGGCTGTTCCCCTCGTCCTGACCCTGGACGTAGCGCTCGTTCTCCAGGCGCACAAAGACGTCTCTGTCCCAGCTCTCCGGTCGGCGTGTCCAGCGGTGCACCCCGAAGGTGGCCAGATCGGAGCGGGTGTCGTTGTTGTCGGTGTATTGATAGCCCGCCTGCAGGGAGTAGTAATCCCGCAGCGGGTTGCCCACCGGGATCTGGTAGTCGAAGCTGAGCTCCGCTTCCGGCGCCGAGATCTTGGCGGTGCTGGAGAGGCGGTGACCATAGCGGTTCACCCAGGGTTTCTCCCAGGTGGCACTCAGGCGCGGCCCCACGTCCGTGGCATAACCGATACCGGTCTCAATCTCGTGATCGACCCGGTTGGAGAGGGTCACCTGCACCGGCACCCGGTTGCCCTCGGCCTGGCTGATCAGGGGTTTGATGTCCACCTGCTTGAACAGCTTGGTGGAGGAGACATCCTGGGACATCTCCGCCAGACGGATCGCCAGATAGGGGTCGCCGCTCTTGATGTTGATGAGCGGGCGGATCAGGTGCAGTGCCTCCGGCGTCGCGTCATAGCGGATCTCGCCGAAATTGTAACGCGGGCCAGAGCGAAACAGGATGTAGATCTCCGCCTTGCCCTGTTCCGGGAAAACCTTGACCTGGCTCTTGCTGATCTTGGCGTCAAAATAGCCGCGGGCCAGCCCCAGACTGCCGAGATCCGCCTTGATGGATTCATATTTGCCGTGGTTGAGGGGATCTCCCTCCTTCAGGGGCAGCTTGTCCAGCAGCTCGCTGTACACCTCGTCGCTCCCCGCATCCCCTTCCAGCAGGATGTCGAGGCGCGAGATGATCACGGGTTCCCCCCGCTCAATCTCGATCACCACCTTGGCGGGCGCCTTCTTGTCGCGGTTCAGGGTGATCTTGGGCTGGTAGTAGCCATAGACCTGCAGCGCCTTCTGTACGCTCTCGGTGATCTTGGCGCGGGCGGGGCGGTACTGGCGTTCCTGGTAGACGGGCAGGGCGTTGAGGTAGGCCTCGACGTTGTCTTTCTGCTCTCCCCTGACCCCCTTGATCTGGTAGGTCAACTTGGCCGCCATGGCGGGCATCGCCATCAGCCAGAGAGCGAGGGCGAGCAGCAAGAGACCGGGCCCGGGGCGACGGGATCGCCCGGATGAAGTGCTCCCGGTGAGAAAAGTAGGATAGCATCCTGTCAAACGTCAGTTTCCCCGAATAACATGATTTAAAGATTGTGTTATTTAGTACGATACCGAGACTCATCCCGGGCGAATGCCGCTCATCCTAGCATAATCGCGACGGCGAAATCCCACGCTCGGGGCCCCTTTGCGTGCCGCTCTGCCGCCCCCGGTGCGGGGATCGCTTCGGCCCTGCAAGGAGCCAGCCGGGTGTGAGGAGCCAAACTGCGCACTATCCGGGCAAGGGGCGAACAAAACGCCACCACCTGCCCCGCCACGCCGGATCTCCCCTGGCAGCCTTGGGCTGGCAGCAGGGTCCGGCTCGTCGCGACAACCCTTGTCGGACACCCCGCATCCGGCGGGTTTCGTCAACCCGTCCCCCTCGACTTGCTCCGTGCCCTCTTCCCCACCCTGCCTGCTATTGAACAGGAAAATAAGTTTAAATCAATCACTTGAATAGATGGCACTAAAGCTTCGTTCAATTCAATCGATTTATCCCGCTGCCCCTGCGCTCCTGCCTGTCCCACACTGATCCCAATCATCGCAGGAGAGACCCCATGCACCTACGTAGCGAACAACTGGCTGACTACATCGCCGACCGACTCGAGTTCATCACCTTCCTGGCCTGCTGCAGCGCCCTGCTGGCCCTGCTGACCGGCATGAACGGCCAGCAGGCCCTCGCCTTCACCGCCCTCAATCTGCCCTTTGGCCTGGCCCTGCTGCTGGGCATGGCCCTGCTCGCCCCCCTGCCTGTCCACTGGCGCCTGCCCGGCATAGTTCTGCTGCTGGTGAGCGCAGCCCTGGCCACCCTGCAGATGGGGGGCAACTGGCTCAACCCCCTGGCCATCTGGAGCCTCTATGCCCTGCTGGGGCTGGAGATCCTCTGGCAATCCCGGGCCAGGGTCCCCCTGGCCGCCGGCCCCCGGAGCCGGGTCTCGCGCCCGAGGGGCTGACGCGGAGGCGCAATTGCAGTAATCTTGCGCCCCCTTTCCCCTCGCCGAGGAGCATTCCGATGAAAAAAGCCTGTGCCCAGCACATCCTGGTCAAGACCGAGAAACAGTGTCTGGAGATCAAGGAGAAGCTCGCCAAGGGCGCCGATTTCAGCCAGATGGCCAAGCGTTTCTCCACCTGCCCTTCCGGCAAGCGTGGCGGCGATCTGGGAGAGTTCTCCAAGGGGGACATGGTCAAGTCCTTCGACGATGCCGTGTTCAAGGGGGAGCTGCTGACCGTGCTGGGGCCGGTGCGCACCAAGTTCGGCTTCCACCTCATCAAGGTGCTCTATCGCAGCTGATCCAGGGCGACGAGGCCATCGGCTCTCTGAGCCGCAGGCCTGGGATTGATGATCATTTACTAACGTTATCAGGCAATTAAGTTTATCCTTCTGGGCATAGTTCCATCCTGACCCGTGGATCCCTCATATGCACAGCTCTTTGTGGTGGCCGCTGCTGACCTGGCTATTGCCCCTTTGCGGGGCCCTTGGCAGCCGCGCCCATCTCTGGCCCTGGTGGCTCGGCTTCATCCTCTGTCTCGCCAGCGCCCTCCTCAGCCTCGTGCTGCTGCTGCGCCTGCCCTGGCGCTATCGCCGCACCACCAACCTCTGGCCGGATATCTGGGGCATAACTCCCCTGCTGCTGCCCCTGCTGTTTCTCGTCCAGGCGCTGCGCTCCCCCCTCACCAACGACGTCAGCACGGATCCCTACCATCCGCCACGGCTCCAGTGGGCCGAGCAGCTCAGAAGCCCGGAGGATCTCCCGGTCTCCCCCCCGCCCCTGCAACTATTTCCAGGCAACCCCGGTCCTCTCTATACCCGGGCATCCCCGGTCGAAGTGCTCGCGGAAGCCGAGGAACTGATGACGGAGCTGGGCTGGCAGGTTCGCCCGGGCAGCGAGGGTATCGATGCCGTCGTCACCACCGGCTGGTTCGGGTTTCAGGATGACGTGGCCCTGCGGGTCTTTGCCGGGCCCAAAGAGACCCGTATCGACATGCGCTCCGCCTCGCGCCAGGGGCGCAGCGATCTGGGGGTCAACCGGGCACGGATCATCGATTTCCTGAATCGGTTGAACGAGCGTCTGGGCGGGGCCTACAAGCCCAAGATGGAGAAGCTCAAAGAGGAACAAGATGCGCATTGAGGTCAAACCGGACCGGGCCTACGCCTGGTTCATCCGCCCCTTCTTCTGGCTGCAGAAACGCAACTACGGTCAGGTGCTGATCCCGGGCAAGTGCTGGGGGCGCTCCCCCAGGCTGTTCGCCGCGGTCGCCACCCTCTACGGCGTCATCAACCGCAAGCGCTCCCCCATCGACCCCGTGCTGCGCTCCCTGGTGACGGTGCGGGTCTCCCAGCTCAACTGGTGTCGTTTCTGTGTCGACATCAACGCCATGACCCTCGTCAAGCGGGCAGGCTCCAGCGACAAGGTGGAGGCGCTAGCCCGGTGGCGCGACAGCCCCTTGTTCGACGAGCGGGAGCGGGCCGTGCTGGACTATGCCGAGGCCATGACCGGGCTGGATGGCGTGAGCGACGAGCAGGCCGCCCGCCTCAAGCCCTGGTTCGATGACGACGCCCTGGTGGAGCTCACCGGCCTCATCGCCTTCCAGAACATGTCCGCCAAGTTCAATGCCGCTCTCGACATCGCTCCCCAGGGGTTCTGCCAGTTGCCGGTGCAACCCGAGCACCCCCTCGACAAGGGGCAGGGATGAACCAGGCACGCCTGCTGCTGTTGCTGGCGATGGGGGCCCTGGTCGGCACCTTCTTTGCCCTCGACCTTGACCACTATCTGAGCCTCACCCAGTTGCAGGCCCACCAGGCGCGCTTGGCCCTTTGGGTCGACCGCCATGTTGTCGCGGCCAGCCTGCTGTTTCTGGTGCTCTATGTGCTCACCACCGCCCTCTCCCTGCCGGGGGCTGCCCTGCTCACCCTGGCGGGCAGCGCCGTCTTCGGCATCCTGTGGGGGCTCTTGCTGGTCTCCTTTGCCAGCTCCCTCGGCGCCACCCTGGCCTTTCTCAGCGCCCGCTTCCTGCTGCGGGACTGGGTCGAGACGCGCTTTGGCGACAAGCTGACGAGCGTTCAGGCCGGCATGCAAAAGGAGGGGGCCTTCTATCTGCTGAGCCTGCGCCTCATCCCCCTCTTCCCCTTCTTTCTGGTCAACCTGGTGATGGGGCTCACCCCCATCAGAGTCAGCACCTACTACTGGGTCAGCCAGCTCGGCATGCTGCCGGGCACCCTCGTCTACGTGCTGGCGGGGAGCGAGCTGGCTACCCTCACCAGCACAGGCAACCTCTTCTCCCCCGGCCTGCTGGCCGCCCTGACCCTGCTCGGCCTGATGCCCTGGCTGATGCGTGCCTTGCAGCGCCGTCTCGCCCTCTACCGATTGCACGCACCCTACCGCAAGCCGGCGCGCTTTGACTACAACCTGCTGGTGATAGGCGCCGGCGCCGGAGGTCTGGTCACCAGCTACATCGCCGCCGCGGTGAAAGCCAGAGTGGCCCTCATCGAGCAGCACAGGATGGGGGGGGATTGCCTCCATACCGGCTGCGTCCCCTCCAAGGCGCTGATCCGAAGCGCCCGCTTCGCCATTGAACAGCGCAAGGCCGGGGAGCTTGGTTTTACCCCGAGCCAGAGCCGCGCCGACTTCGCCGCCGTGATGGCGCGGGTCGCCCGGGTCATCGAGGAGGTCGAACCCCACGACTCGGTGGCGCGCTATGAAGGACTCGGGGTGGAGTGCATCCAGGGGCGGGCGCGGGTCACCTCCCCCTGGGAGGTGGAGGTCAACGGCAGGCGCCTGACCAGCCGCCATATCGTGATCGCCACCGGCGCCCGCCCCCGGGTGCCCGCACTGCCGGGACTGGACGGGGTTCCCTACCTCACCTCCGACACCCTCTGGCAGCGACTGCGTGAGCCCCCCCGCCATCTGCTGGTGCTGGGAGGGGGCCCCATCGGCTGCGAGCTGGCCCAGAGCCTGGCCCTGCTCGGTATCCCCGTCACCCTGGTGGAGCAAGGCCCTCAGCTGCTGCCCCGGGAAGATAGGGACGTCGCCGGGGCCCTGGCCGCGCAGCTGGAGCACGACGGCGTCACCCTGCACCTCGGCTGGCAGGCTACCTCGGCCGAGTATATGGACGGTAAAGGCACCAACCTGCCCATCCGGCTGCACCTGCGCCGGGGGGACGAGACGCTGGTGGTTGAGGGGGACCAGCTGCTGCTGGCCCTTGGCCGGGAGGCCAACGTGAGCGGTTTCGGGCTGGAGGCGCTGGGGGTTGAACTGGCACCCGGCGGCACCCTGGCCATCGACGGCTTCCTCGCCACCAACTACCCCAGCATCCTGGCGGTGGGGGACGTTGCCGGCCCCTACCAGTTCACCCATTTTGCCGCCCATCAGGCCTGGTATGCCGCCATCAACGCCCTCTTTGGCCAGTTCAGGCGCTTTCGGGCAGACTACAGGGTCATGCCGGCGGCCACCTATACCAGTCCGGAGATAGCCCGGGTCGGCCTCAACCAGAAAGAGGCTCTGGCCCGAGGCATCCCCTTCGAGTCGACCCGCTTCGAGATGGCCGAGCTGGACAGAGCCATCGCCGACGGCGAGTCAGGGGGCTTTGTCGAGGTGCTGACGGTGCCGGGCCGTGACAGGATACTCGGGGCCACCATAGTGGGTGCTCACGCCGGCGAGCGGATCGCCGAGTTTGCCCTCGCCATGCGCCACCGCCTGGGACTTGGCAAGATCCTCGCCACCGTTCACCCCTACCCCACCCTGATGGAGGGGAACAAGTACGTGGCTGGCGCCTGGCGCCGTGCCCGCCAGCCCGGGCGCCTGCTGGCGCTGCTGGCCCGTTATCACCGCTGGCGCCGCGGCGCCTGACTCTGACGAGGCAACCATCATGTTCAAGACCCGACTTCGCGCCCTGCTCCGTCCCCTGATGGCAGCTGTCCCCCTGCTGCTGACCTCCCCGCTCCACGCCAATGACGCATCGTGGCAGCAGACCCTGCTGGCCGCCAGGGGGCAGACAGTCTACTTCAACGCCTGGGGGGGCAGCCCCGAGATCAACGCCTACCTGGTGTGGGCCAGGCAGGAGATCGCTCGCCAGTACCAGGTCGAGCTGGTGCAGGTGAAGGTGGATGACATCGCCCAGAGCGTGAGCCAGTTGCTGGCCGGCAAGCAGGCTGGCAAGACGTCGAACGGCCCCATCGACCTGCTCTGGGTCAACGGCGAGAACTTCAAGGCGCTCAAGGAGCAGGGGCTGCTGGGGGCCCCCTTTACCGACGAGCTGCCCAACATGGCCTTGGTGGACACCGCCCTGCCGGTGAGTGAAGACTTCACCGTGCCGGTCGAGGGGCTGGAGGCCCCCTGGGGCATAGGCCAGCTCAATCTGATGGTGGATGGCGACCAGGTAGACGTTCCTCCCACCTCGGCGGCCGCCCTGCTGGCCTGGGCCAAGGCTCACCCCGGCCGCTTCACCTACCCCAAGCCTCCCCAGTTTCACGGCTCGAGCTTTCTCAAGCAGATCCTGCTGGAGCTGACACCGGATCCGGCGCCCCTCTATCAAGAGGCGACCGATGCCGACTTCCTTCGCATCACCGCCCCTCTCTGGGCCTGGCTCGACCAGCTTCACCCCGCGCTCTGGCGAAAGGGCAGGCTCTTCCCCACCGGCGCCGCCGAAACCAGGCAGTTGCTCGATGACGGCGAGCTGGCCATAGCCATCAGCTTCAACCCGGGGGAAGCCCAGAGTTCGGTGCAAAACGGCACCCTGCCCCCCACCGTCCAGGCCATCGCCATGGAGAAAGGGGCGCTCACCAACAGCCATTTCCTCGCCATCCCCTTCAATGCCTCCGCCCGGGCCGGGGCCAAGGTGGTGGTCAACTTCCTGCTGAGCCCCGCCGCCCAGGCGCGCAAGAGCGACCCCGCCTTCTGGGGGGATCCCAGCGTGCTGCGCCAGGAGGCGCTGCCAGGCCAGACCCGTCCGGCATTGCGCTTCAAGGGAGTGGCAGAGCCCCACCCCAGCTGGCAGACGCGGCTGGAAGCGGCCTGGGCCGAGCGCTACGGCCACTGATCCATCATGCAGGCGCGCGCCCCTCTTCTCCTCCTGCTGCCCTTTTTGATGCTGGGAGCCCTGCTGCTGGGGATCCCGCTCGCCGGGGGCCTGCTGTTGCTGGTCATCGAGGGACTCACCCCCGCCAATCTATCCCTCTTGCTCCCCCAGCCCGGACTCTGGCACTCCGCAGGGTTGAGCCTCTGGGTGGCGGGCGCCTCCACCCTGGGGGCCCTCGGCGCCACCGCCCTGCTACTCGCCCAGGGGGACGGGCGTCCCTGGATGCGCTGGCTGCGCCGCCTGCTCTCCCCCCTGCTGGCGCTTCCCCACGTCGCCTTTGCCATCGGCATCGCCTTTCTGATCGCCCCCTCCGGCTGGCTGCTGCGCCTGCTCTCGCCGACCCTCACCGGGTTCGAGCTGCCCCCCGACTGGCAGACCCTGCGCGATCCCGCCGGGCTCGGGCTGATCTTCGCACTGATCTTCAAGGAGACCCCCTTCCTGCTGCTGATGGCGCTCGGTGCGCAAGACCCCGCCAGGGTGGCGCGCCAGCAGTGGCTGGGGGCCAGCCTTGGCTTCAGCGCCCCCCAGATCTGGTGGCGCCTGCTGCTGCCGGCGCTCTGGCCCGCCCTGCGACTGCCCCTCTACGCGGTGGCCGCCTATGGTCTGGCGGTGGTGGATCTCGCCCTGCTGCTGGGGCCGGATGCCCCGCCGCCCCTGGCGGTGCGACTCTGGCTCTGGTATCAGGATGCCGACCCCGCCTGGCGCGGCGCCAGTGCCAGCGGCGCCCTCTTGCTGCTCGCCCTCAACTTGCTGCTGCTTGGCGCCCTCAGGCTGCTGGAGCGGACCCACCTCACCCTCGGCAAGGCACGCTGGCTGGATGGGCGACGCGCCCCCGCCTCGCCCTGGCCCGCACTCATTGCCCGCATCGGCGTGTGGGGGCTGCTCCTGACCAATCTGCTGGTGCTCGCCGCCCTGCTACTCTGGTCCCTGACCCGGCGCTGGTCCTTTCCCGCCCTCTGGCCGAGTGAATGGAGCAGCCACCACTGGCTGGCTCTGCTGCCGAGCCTGGGCCCGCTGCTGTGGCAGAGTCTGTGGCTGGCCCTGCTCTGCGCCGCGCTCTCCCTGCTGCTGGCGGTGCTCTGCCTCGAGGCGTTGCCTGCACGCCGCGCCACACGCACCCTCTGGCTTGTCTGCCTCCCTCTGCTGCTGCCCCAGGCCAGCCTGCTGTTTGGATTGCGCCTTCAGACCGACGGGCTGGGATTCACTGGCATAGGCCCTGGCTGGGTACTCTGGAGCCAGTTGATCTTCGTCTTGCCATACGTCTATCTCTGCCTGCACGGCCCCTATCGCCAGTTCGACGAGCGCCTCACCCGGGTGGCCCTCACGCTCGGGGCCAGCCCCTGGGGGGCCTGGTGGCGAGTCAAGGGCCCCCTGCTCGCCCGTCCCCTGTTGTTCGCCTTCGGTGTCGGGGCGGCGGTGAGCCTGGCCCAATACCTGCCGACCCTGCTGTTCGGGGGCGGGCGGGTCATCACCATCACCACGGAGGCGGTGGCCATCGGCAGCGGCCTCAACCGGCGGCTGGCGGGGCTCTACGGCCTGCTGCAACTGCTGCTGCCCCTTTTCATCTATGCCCTGGCGCTCTGGCTGCCGCGGCGCATCAACCCCGCCCTGAGGCCCTGACCCGATGCTGCACACCTCCACACTCACCCTCTTCCTCGACGGTGCCCCCCTGCTGACGCTCCCCCCCCTCAGGGTGGCCCCGGGCGAGGTGCTCACCCTGATGGGACCGAGCGGCTGTGGCAAGAGCTCCCTGCTGGCGGCCCTGGCGGGAGTGCTGCCACCCGGGGGGCCCATCCGGCTGGCCGGGGACATCCTGCTCGGCGCACATCGCCTCACCCCGCTGCCCCCCCAGGAGAGGGGCGTCGGCATCCTGTTTCAGGATGACCTGCTGTTTGCCCACCTGACGGTGGCCGAAAATCTGATGTTCGGCATGCCGGCGCATCTCAAGGGGATGGCGGCAAGGCAGACCCGGGCCCGCGAGGCGCTGACCGAGGTCGGGCTGGAGGCTCAGGCGGACAAGCTGCCCAGGGCGCTCTCAGGCGGCCAGAAAGCCCGCGTCAGCCTGCTGCGTGCCCTGCTGGCCGAGCCCAGGGCATTGCTGCTGGACGAGCCCTTCTCCCGCCTCGACAAGCCGCTGCGGGCGGCATTCAGAACCCTGGTGTTCGAGCGCCTGCGCACGCAGGCCATCCCCGCGCTGCTGGTGACCCACGACGAAGAGGATGCGCCGGGCACCATCTTGCAGTTGATCCCCCCAGTCATCCCAGAAGAGGAGCACCACCTTGTTTGATCGCCACCTGATTCCGGTTATCCGCCGCCCCCTCGCCGCGCTCGCCCGCCCCCTGTGCCGGGCCGGGGTGAGTGCCAACCAGGTGAGCCTCGCCGGCTTTCTCATCGGGATGCTGGCGCTGCCGCTGCTGGCCTTTGGCTGCTATCAGTGGGCGTTGGCGGCGATTCTGCTCAACCGGCTGCTGGACGGGCTGGATGGCGCCGTGGCGCGGGAAACGGGCATCACCGACTGCGGCGGGTTTCTCGACATCACGCTGGATTTCATCTTCTACGCCGCCGTGGTACTGGGCTTTGCCCTCGCCGACCCGGCCAACGCCCTGGCCGCCGCCACCCTGCTGTTCGCCTTCATGGGCACGGGATCGAGCTTTCTGGCCTTTGCCATCATGGCGGGCAAGCGGGGCATCGAGAGCCCCGTCTACCACCACAAATCCCTCTACTATCTGGGCGGGCTTACCGAGGGGAGCGAAACCATCGCCCTCTTCGTGCTCATGTGCCTCTGGCCTGCCGCCTTCGTGCCACTGGCCTACGGTTTCGCCCTGCTCTGTGCCATCACGACCCTGACCCGGATCTGGAGCGGCTACCACACCCTGCGCTGACGGGATCCCGGGGGGCGCGCCGGCACGGAGCACTTGCGCCTGCACGCCAATGTTTTACCATGACGGCACTCTTTTTCAGGCTCACGAGAACCCTATGCGTCGCCTTGTCTGTGTCCTCTCCCTGTTTCCCCTGATCTACGGCTGCAGCAGCACGCCGGCGCCCAAGCCCGTGGTCAAACCCCAACCCAACAGCGCCTTCATCAACCAGACGCCGCCGAGCAAACCCTTCTACGGACAGGTGAGCCAGCCCGGGGTCAGCAAGGGGGACTTCGCCAATCGTTCCAACGTGGACAACTTCGTGCAGCGGATGGTGCAAAAGCACGGTTTCGACAGCGCCGAGCTGCACCGGGTACTGGCCCAGGCCGAGCGTTATGACTGGATCATCAAGCTGATGGACGCCCAGGCCCCCACCACCAGACCGCCCACCGGCCCGACCGGCGCCTGGAACCGCTACCGCGCCAAGTTCATCACCCCGGACAACGTGCAGAACGGCGTCAACTTCTGGCGTGAATACGAGAGTGAACTCAACCGGGCGCAGCAGATCTACGGGGTGCCACCCGAGATCATCGTCGGCATCATCGGGGTGGAAACCCGCTGGGGTCGGGTGATGGGCAAGACCCGCATTCTCGACGCCCTGGCGACCCTGGCATTTGACTACCCGCGCCGCGCCGACTTCTTCACCGGCGAGCTGGAAGCCTTCCTGGTGATGACCCGGGATGAGGGGATGGATCCCACCGAACCCAAGGGCTCCTATGCCGGGGCCATGGGCTACGGCCAGTTCATGCCGTCGAGTTTTCGCAACTACGCGGTGGACTTCAACGGCAACGGCCACACCAACCTGTGGGATCCGGTGGATGCCATCGGCAGCGTGGCCAACTACTTCAAGGCCCACGGCTGGGAGAAAGGGCAGCCGGTGGCAGTACGCGGCCAGGGACAGCTGCCGGGCTATGAGCACGGCTTCCAGACCCGCTACCCGGTGGCCACCCTGCGCGGAGCCGGGCTGGCTCCCACCGGCAATCTGGGCAATCACAAGGAGGCGAGCCTGCTGCGTCTGGATGTCGGCACCGGTTACCAGTACTGGTACGGCTTGCCGAACTTCTACGCCATCACCCGCTACAACCACAGCACCCACTACGCCATGGCGGTATGGCAGCTTGGCCTTGCCGTCAGGGATGCCAGAGGCAGCTACTGAGTCAGCCTCAATACCAACGAAAACGGGCCCGCAGGCCTAATGCCAGTCAGTTAAGCCTGACTGGCATTGTTTTTACTAGGTTTTCTCGTCGCATACTTCTGTGGTTTGGCTTTGATGCACCTTGGGTAACTTCGTTCTCGGCGGGCGGGTAACTTGAACTGCTCTGCCTGTTTGTCCAACTCAGCGACACGCCCTGGAACCATGCCCGGTGACACAAACGGCAGGCAACTGAGTTCATGCAGCAGATACACCGATGCCATGTGAAAGCTCAACTGGCTGGCCGTATAGCCCTTTAAGCTCGCCGCCATCCTAACCATCTGATATCTCAGTAGGTTATAGGCCAATACCAAGCCCCATAGCTCCTGCCTTACTCCATCGGGTTTCTTGCTGCGCAGCGTCAGCCGGTGCTGTTGCAGGCTATGTTTCATCTCCCGATAGCCCAGCTCGATTTCCCAGCGATTCTGGTATAGCTCCATCAACTCGCTGGCCGGGAAGCGCAGCGGGTCGGTGAGCGAGGTCAGCACCTGCCGCTCCTTGCCGTTTACCGTCCGGGTCAGCAGCCGGGCTTCGAACTGCTCCGGCAACTCGCTCCACTTCTTCTTGGCCTGCGGACTGGCACTGAGGCGTACCAGCACATCCTGCCGCCCCAGCTTGCGGATGACCTCGTATTGAGCCCCCTTTTTCAGCGGAATAAGCCAGTGACGCGCTACGCCCTGGCGTTGCCAGGCATGGAGTAACCCCAGTGAGTAGAAGCCCTTATCGAACAGGGTCAGGCTATTATCGGGTGTTTTTTCAATCAGTTGCTCTGCCAACACCATCTCGTTTACCGCACAGGAGTCCATCACTGTCTGGGTCAGCAGATGACTGGTCAGCTCCATCTGACACAACATGCGGACCTGGGGATATTGCGTCTCCCCCTGGACGGTTTTCGACTTGGCAAAGGCGCCGGCATTGTCCGGAGTATCGGGCGTGCGCCAGACCACCCCGTCCACGGCCAGCAGCTGCAAGCCGGCCCAGGTGGGGTGCTGACACTGCTGATGCCAGAGTGTGGCGGTCTGCTGGAACACCTGTCGAACGGCTTGGTCAGCCAGTTTTTGGCGCGCCTGGATGA
>NZ_JBFOCN010000068.1:0-8163 GCF_040907815.1 Aeromonas sp. s6 | reverse complement strand
CGCCCAATCGGGCGGGGATATAAGGGGAGCTAATCTGGTGTGTTCTGCGAGGCCACATACGCCTTGAGCGTTTCGATAGTGGCCCCGCCAGCACTGCAAGCAAAGTAAGAGCGCGACCACAGGAGCCCGCTATTACTTTGCTTTCGTAGGTGCGTATTCAATATGCGGATCTGGCGGCTACTGATCGACTTCAAATTATTGACCAACACACTGACGGCCAACTTCGGTGGATAGGCTACGAGCAGATGAACGTGATCGGCTTCGCCATCCATCTCCAGAATGTCGATCTCCAACTTCTCTGCCGCAGATAAAAATGCGCCGCGCATCTGCTCGATCATGGTGCCATCAAGCAGTTTGCGGCGGTACTTCGTGGTGAAGATTAAATGCACAACTAGCTTGCTGACGGAGTGACGCCTCCGCAGATACCTAGTCAAATCATCATGATGCACACTCACTTGCAATACTTCGTTAAAAGTCATACTGTATGGGTATCCTAGCAGCGAGCGGTGACTTTGAGAAGAGCAACGAAAGTACGCATTTATCCGACCGACGAACAAGCGGCATTCTTGAATGCCCAGTTCGGCGCGGTGCGGTTCGCGTACAACAAGGCCCTTCATATTCAACGACACATGTTCAAGCGTCACGGGATTTCACTGAAACCGAAACGCGACCTGAAACCCATGCTCGCAGTGGCGAAAAAATCGCGCAAATACGGCTGGCTAAAGGAGTACGATTCACTCGCCTTGCAGCAAGCGGTGATTAATCTCGACAAGGCATTCGCCAACTTCTTCAATCCCAAGCTCAAGGCACGAATGCCTACCTTCAAGAGCAAACGGGGCAGGCAATCCAGCTATCACCCCAACGGAAAGGTGCTCACAGCGGCTATCCAGTTGCCGAAGATGACGCCCATCAGGGCGGTCATTCATCGAGATATTATCGGCGTGGTATCCAGCATCACAGTCAGCCGTGGCCCGACAGGGAAATACTATGCTTCCATCCTTTGCGAGGATGGCTGCGAGGCTCCCGCCAAGCCCACCTTCATCACGGACGTGACTGGCTGTGATATGGGGCTGTCCCACTACCTCATTGAGTCGAGCGGCAAAAAGATTGCCAATCCACGCCACCTTATCAACGCCAGTCGCAATCTACGACGCAAGCAAAAGGCACTGTCTCGCAAGAAAAAGGGCAGCGCCAACCGTGGCAAGGCAAGACGGCAACTGGCCGCCCTGCACGAACGGGTAGCCAATGCCCGCGCCGATTTTCAGCACAAACTCTCTCACACGATGGTTGACGAAAACCAAGCGGTCATCGTGGAGACATTGAAATCAGCGAACATGATGAAAAATCACAAACTGGCCCGCGCCATTGGCGATGCTGGTTGGCATGGTTTCATCATGAAGCTGGAGTACAAGGCACAAGCGGCGGGTCGCCACCTAATCAAACTTGATCAGTGGTTTGCCAGCTCGAAACTGTGTAGCGATTGCGGCCACAAGATGCCGGACATGCCGTTGCATCAGCGGCAGTGGGTATGTCCAGCGTGTGGGGCAGGGCATGACCGCGACATTAACGCGGCCATGAATATCCAGCAACAAGGCATATTGGAATTAAAGGCGGCGGGACACGTCGTTTCTACCCATGGAGGCCAGCGTTAATCTGCCAATTCGGCAGTAGCGGCCTAAGAAGTGGGAAGCCTCGCCGCTTGCGGCGGGGAGCAGTCACTCTCTTCAGGCCTGCACCCCATATCGACCGGCTGCCGGCCGACAAGGTGGATCCCTTCTATAAACGCATGCGTTGGCAGGTGTTCTTCGGGATCTTCTTCGGGTATGCGGGTTACTACCTGGTACGGAAAAACTTCAGTCTGGCGATGCCCTACCTCATCGAGCAGGGCTTCTCCCGCGGGGATCTGGGTCTGGCCCTCTCCGGCGTCTCCATCGCCTACGGTCTCTCCAAATTCCTGATGGGGAACGTGTCGGACAGATCCAACGCGCGCTACTTCCTCTCCGCCGGTCTGCTGCTCTCGGCAGGCATCATGTTCATGATGGGGACCATGCACTGGGCTACCTCCAGCATTGGCATCATGTTCGTGCTCCTGTTCCTGAACGGCTGGGCACAGGGCATGGGCTGGCCTCCCTGCGGCCGCACCATGGTGCACTGGTGGTCACAGAAGGAGCGGGGTGAGATCGTCTCGGTCTGGAACGTGGCCCACAACGTGGGCGGCGGCATGATAGGCCCCCTGTTCATCCTCGGCATGGGCTGGTTCAACGACTGGCGCAGCGCCTTCTATGTGCCTGCGGCGGCGGCGGCGGCCATCGCGGTGATTGCCTTCTTCGTGATGCGCGATACCCCGCAATCGGTCGGTCTGCCCCCCATCGAGGAGTACAAGAACGACTACCCGAAGGATTACAACGAAAGCCACGAGCAGGAGTTCTCCGCCAAGGAGATCTTCATGAAGTACGTGCTGCACAACAAGCTGCTCTGGTATATCGCCATCGCCAACGCCTTCGTCTACCTCATCCGTTACGGCGTGCTGGACTGGGCGCCCACCTATCTGAAAGAGGCCAAGGACTTCAGCGTGGATCACTCCTCCTGGGCCTACTTCCTCTATGAGTGGGCGGGGATCCCGGGCACCCTGCTGTGCGGCTGGATCTCCGACAAGATGTTCAAGGGCCGCCGTGCCCCGGCAGGCATCCTGTTCATGGTGCTGGTGACCCTCTCCGTGCTGGTCTACTGGTTCAACCCGGCGGGGAACCCGACCATCGACATGATGGCCCTGGTCGCCATCGGCTTCCTCATCTATGGCCCCGTCATGCTGATCGGCCTCTACGCCCTGGAGCTGGCGCCCAAGAAGGCGGCCGGTACCGCGGCGGGCTTCACCGGCCTGTTCGGTTATCTGGGTGGCGCGGTCGCGGCCAACGCCATGCTGGGCTATACCGTTGACCACTTCGGCTGGGACGGCGGCTTCATGGTGCTCACCGTCTCCTGCGTGCTCTCCATCATCCTGCTGGCCATGACCCTCAAGCACGAGAACGAGTCGATTGCCGCCAAGGCGGCTGCCCATAAGGCATAAAACGTGATCCTGCCCTTATCGATTGGAAAAGGGATCAGGTACACTGCCAAAGGCCCCGCACCTGCCGGGGCCTTTTTTCGTCTCATCTGCGGAGTGCAAGCGTGAAGCAAACCCAACGACATCTGGAGATCCTGGACGTCCTGACCCGGCAGGGTTTCGTCTCGACCGACGATCTGGTGACCCATTTTGACGTCAGCCCCCAGACCATTCGCCGGGATCTCAACGATCTCGCCGAACAGAACAAGATCCGGCGCCATCACGGCGGGGCCTCACTGCATTCGAGCACCGTCAACACCGCCTACAGCGCCCGCAAGGTGATGCAGCTCAAGGAGAAGGAGCGCATCGCCCGGGAAGTGGCCGCCAACATCCCCGACGGCTCGTCGCTCTTTATCGACATCGGCACCACCACCGAGGCCATCGCCCGGGCCCTGCTCGACCACCGGGAGCTGCGCGTGGTCACCAACAACCTGAACGTCGCCAGCATCCTGACCGCCAAGGATGACTTCACCGTCATCATCGCCGGCGGCGAAATTCGCAACCGGGATGGCGGCATTGTCGGGGAGGCGACCCGCGACTTCATCGGCCAGTTTCGCATGGACTACGGCGTCATCGGCATCTCGGGCATCGACAGCGACGGTTCCCTGCTCGATTTCGACTATCACGAGGTGAAAATCGCCCAGGCCATCATCGCCCACTCCCGCCAGGTGTTCCTGGCCGCCGACCACACCAAGTTTGGCCGCAACGCCATGGTCAACCTCGGCAACCTCAACCAGATCCACGCCCTGTTCACGGATCAGGAGCCGCCGGAGAAGCTGATGCGACTGATGTCCCAGCATCAGATCGCCTGCCATATCTGCTGAGCTTCCCCGTACAGGCATCAGGCCGCCTCGGGGCGGCCGCTTTTTTTTCTGCCCCCTCCCGGCCTGCGGCGTCTCCCTTGCGGCGCCTAAGAGGCCAGTTCCTGGCGCTGACACACCTTCTTTGACCCCTGATGTTGCCCCCGCACTCGGGCACCCGGTTTGCACCGACGCTAGGCGCCTGCGAGGAATTCACGCCATCGCCTTCATCACCTTGCCCCATGGGCACCCCCATCCGGCACTCTTTGTTCTCCTCCCTGCCCGAAATGGCTGTTTCCGGCAGACCTTAGCTTGGCCAGGCCATCACCGACTGGCAGCATTTTTAGCATTGTGAAAACAATCGCGATCACATTTCTCTCACGAAATGTTCGTTTATTGGTTTTTTATGTTCTAATATGAGCGAAATCAAACATTGCTGTCATGGCAAACACAAAATAAGAAAGTAGGTGAACATGAGCGAACATTATGATCTGGTCGTCGTCGGCGGCGGCATCAACGGGGTCGGCATCGCGGCAGATGCGGCGGGGCGGGGGCTGAAGGTGGCGCTGTTCGAGGCGAGCGATCTCGCCTCTGCCACCTCGTCCAACTCCAGCAAGCTGATCCACGGCGGCCTGCGCTATCTCGAACATTACGAATTCCGGCTGGTGAAAGAGGCGCTGGCGGAGCGGGAGGTCCTGCTCGGTATGGCTCC
Organism: Aeromonas sp. s6; assembly: GCF_040907815.1. Classification (NCBI taxonomy): domain Bacteria; kingdom Pseudomonadati; phylum Pseudomonadota; class Gammaproteobacteria; order Aeromonadales; family Aeromonadaceae; genus Aeromonas; species Aeromonas sp. s6. Next base: position 3,548 of record NZ_JBFOCN010000068.1, on the reverse strand, counting down.
CCACATCGCCCGTCCCATGCGTTTTCGTCTGCCTCATCGCCCGCACCTGCGTCCGGCCTGGATGATCCGCGCCGGTCTCTTCCTTTATGACAACCTGGCCAAGCGGGACAGGCTCAAGGGGAGTTGCGGTCTGCGCTTCCTGCCACAGGACGGTCTCAAGAGCGGCATCAACAAGGGCTTTGAATACTCGGACGCCTGGGTCGACGACGCCCGGCTGGTGGTGCTCAATGCCATGCTGGCGCGGGACAAGGGCGCCGATGTCCAGACCCGTACCCGCTGTGTCAAGGCGGTGCGCGGCTCCAAACACTGGACCCTGACGCTGGAGCGGGAAGGGGGCGAGCAATTCACCGTCAGCTGCCGTGGTCTGGTCAATGCGGCGGGCCCCTGGGTCAAGACCTTCTATGACGAGAGCCTGAGCGAGAAATCCCCCCGCGGCATTCGCCTCATCAAGGGGAGCCACATGATAGTGCCGCGCATCCATGAGCGCGAAGAGGCTTACATCCTGCAAAACGAGGACAACCGCATCGTCTTCGTCATCCCCTACCAGCAGGACTATTCCCTCATCGGCACCACGGACGTGGAGCACAAGGGCAGCCCGCGGGAAGCCAAGATCAGCGATGCCGAGATCAACTACCTGTGCAAGGTGGTCAATGCCCACTTCACTAGGCAGATAAGCCCGGCAGACGTGGTGTGGACCTATGCCGGGGTGCGCCCCCTGTGTGACGACGAGTCCGATTCACCCCAGGCGGTGACCCGGGACTACACGCTCGAGCTCAGTGGTGAATCCGACGGCGCGCCGCTGTTGTCGGTGTTTGGCGGCAAGCTCACCACCTACCGCAAGCTGGCCCAGGCCGCCTGCAACAAGCTCAAGCCCTGGTTCAGCCAGATGGGAGAGGACTGGACCGCCTCCTGCCGGCTGCCCGGTGGCGAGTTCGACTGCTCGGTGCGTGAACTGGCGCGTGCCTTTGCGCTGGAATTCGACTGGCTCGACGATCGCAGCGCCCTGCGCATCGCCGAAGCCTATGGCGCTCATGCCCGCCTCTGGCTGAAGGAGGAGCGCGGCCAGCACTTTGGCGCCGGGCTGTATGAATCCGAAGTGCGCTATCTCATCGCGCGCGAATGGGCCCACTCTCTGGAGGACATCCTGTGGCGCCGCAGCAAGCTGGGGCTGCGCCTGTCGGAATCCGAGCAGCAGCAGCTCGGTGCCTGGCTGCTCGAGCACCACCACGTCCTGCCCGAAGCCTGCTGATGACCCATGGCGGGCGGCCTTAGCCGCCCGCCGTCAAACTGCAATAAACCCCTGCTATAACAATTACCTGCATCCTACACACCATAACAACGAGACCTCTTGATGAAGCAACCTCACCGTACCCTGATAGCCCTTGGCCTCGGGGCCGCCTTGGCGCTGCCCGCACTGGCGGCCGACGAAGGCAAAATCGTGATCGCCCACCGTGGTGCCTCCGGTTACCTGCCGGAACACACCCTGGAATCCAAGGCCCTGGCCTATGGCATGGGGGCCGACTATCTGGAGCAGGACCTGGTGATGACCAAGGATGACCAGCTGGTGGTGATGCACGATCACTTCCTCGATGGCATCACGGACGTGGCCGAGCGCTTCCCCGGCCGGGCCCGCCCGGACGGACGCTACTATGTGGTGGATTTCACCCTGGGCGAGGTGCGCTCCCTGCGCATGACCGAGCCGTTCCAGCTGGTGGACGGCAAGCAGGTGCCGGTCTATCCGGCGCGCTTCCCGCTGTGGAAGTCCAGCTTCAGGATCCATACCTTCCAGGAAGAGATCGAGATGATCCAGGGGCTCAACAAGAGCACCGGCAAGCACATCGGCATCTACCCGGAGATCAAGGCTCCCTGGCTGTTCCGCCACGAGGGCAAGGACATCTCCAGGGCGGTGCTGAACGTGCTCAAGGAGTACGGCTACACCAGCAAGAGCGACAAGGTCTATCTGCAGTGCTTCGATGCCAACGAGCTCAAGCGCATCAACGGCGAGCTGATGCCCGCCATGGGTATGGACTTGAAGTTGGTGCAGCTGATGGCCGAGACCGACTGGAACGAGACCATGGTCTATGACGCCAAGGGCAAGGCGACCCCCTATGACTACGACTGGATGTTCAAGCCGGGTGCCATGAAGACCATCGCCACCTATGCCGAGGGAATCGGTCCCTGGAAACCCATGGTGGTGACCGAGCCGGGCACTCCCGGCAAGCCGGTCTTCACCGGCATGGTGAAAGAGGCCCACGCGGCCGGTCTCAAGGTGCATCCTTATACCTTCCGTCAGGATGAGGGGCAGATCCCGGCCTATGCGAAAGACTTCACCGACCTGCTCAACATCTTCCTCTATCAGGCCGATGTGGACGGGGTATTCAGCGACTTCCCCGACAAGGCGGTCGAGGCTATCAAGGCCCACGGCAAATAATAAAAGAAGAGCAACACGGGAATGCAAGCGGGGCCAGGTGCCCTAATGCCAGTCAGTTAAGCCTGACTGGCATTGTTTTTACTAGGTTTTCTCGTCGCATACTTCTGTGGTTTGGCTTTGATGCACCTTGGGTAACTTCGTTCTCGGCGGGCGGGTAACTTGAACTGCTCTGCCTGTTTGTCCAACTCAGCGACACGCCCTGGAACCATGCCCGGTGACACAAACGGCAGGCAACTGAGTTCATGCAGCAGATACACCGATGCCATGTGAAAGCTCAACTGGCTGGCCGTATAGCCCTTTAAGCTCGCCGCCATCCTAACCATCTGATATCTCAGTAGGTTATAGGCCAATACCAAGCCCCATAGCTCCTGCCTTACTCCATCGGGTTTCTTGCTGCGCAGCGTCAGCCGGTGCTGTTGCAGGCTATGTTTCATCTCCCGATAGCCCAGCTCGATTTCCCAGCGATTCTGGTATAGCTCCATCAACTCGCTGGCCGGGAAGCGCAGCGGGTCGGTGAGCGAGGTCAGCACCTGCCGCTCCTTGCCGTTTACCGTCCGGGTCAGCAGCCGGGCTTCGAACTGCTCCGGCAACTCGCTCCACTTCTTCTTGGCCTGCGGACTGGCACTGAGGCGTACCAGCACATCCTGCCGCCCCAGCTTGCGGATGACCTCGTATTGAGCCCCCTTTTTCAGCGGAATAAGCCAGTGACGCGCTACGCCCTGGCGTTGCCAGGCATGGAGTAACCCCAGTGAGTAGAAGCCCTTATCGAACAGGGTCAGGCTATTATCGGGTGTTTTTTCAATCAGTTGCTCTGCCAACACCATCTCGTTTACCGCACAGGAGTCCATCACTGTCTGGGTCAGCAGATGACTGGTCAGCTCCATCTGACACAACATGCGGACCTGGGGATATTGCGTCTCCCCCTGGACGGTTTTCGACTTGGCAAAGGCGCCGGCATTGTCCGGAGTATCGGGCGTGCGCCAGACCACCCCGTCCACGGCCAGCAGCTGCAAGCCGGCCCAGGTGGGGTGCTGACACTGCTGATGCCAGAGTGTGGCGGTCTGCTGGAACACCTGTCGAACGGCTTGGTCAGCCAGTTTTTGGCGCGCCTGGATGA
>NZ_JBFOCN010000067.1:0-8070 GCF_040907815.1 Aeromonas sp. s6 | reverse complement strand
TGCGCCTGTTGTGGGCATACTGCGAAGGATAACCGCCAGACGCAAAGCCAGTTTAAATGCGCTGCGTGTGGTTATGAGGCGAACGCCGATGTGAATGGCGCTCGCAATATTTTAGCGGCGGGACACGCCGTTTTAGCCTGTGGAGGCGCGGTGCAATCAGGCCGCCCGATGAAGCAGGAACCCGGTACTGCGCGAGCAGCTATCACCCAGTAATGGGGATCCCCCTCCTGTGACGCGAAGCGCTAAGGTGGGGGAGGATGTCAATGATTGAGATGACGGGTACGAGTGGCTGGGTTCATCGACGCTTCCTCTGGATTTGACGGCCGCGAAGTCTACCTAAAAGTGGGGTTATTTGCAGCAAAGGGGGAACTGAATGCTGCTAATATCGTCAATCTGGCCGCCCGGTAGCGGGAAAAGAGGTCAGACACAGGGGGGAGGGGCTAGGTCCTGCTGCCGCTCTGGGGTAACATGCGCGCCTGCATGACATAAATCGGCCCCGTCCTCTCTCATCCGACGGAGGCGATGCACCTCTATATGACGGGTCTTCCATGAGATGGGCCCATCCGGATATTGAAAGAAGAGATCACCATGTTACAGATTGGCAAGATGAACACCCTGACCGTCGTCGAGATCGAGGAGCGCGGCGCCTGGCTGGCGGCGGGGGAATACGGCGAGCTGCTGCTGCCCAGGCGCCAGTTGCCGGAAGGCGTTGCCGAGGAGAGCGAGGTGTCCGTCTTCCTCTATCTGGATGCGGATTGCGAGCCGGTGATCACCACCGACAAGCCCTTCGCCATGGTGGGGGACATCGTCGGTCTCAAGGTGGTCAATGCCAACAAGATTGGTGCCTTCCTCGACTGGGGCATGAAGAAGGATCTCTTCGTACCAAGCCGCGAGCAGAACAAGCCGATGCAGGTGGGCCATGTCTATCTGGTGCACCTGATGCTGGACAACGAAGGGCGCATGGTCGGTACCAGCCGTCTGGAGCGCTTCCTGCGCATCGACCCCCCTTTCAAGAGCGGTGACGAGGTGACGGTGCTGCCGGGGGAACACACCCCCCTTGGCATCAAGGCCGTGGTCAATGGCCAGTACGCCGGCATGCTGTTCAAGAACGAGGTGTTCGGCCGCGTGATGACGGGCCGGCCGCTGACCGCCTGGGTCAAGCAGGTGCGCGAAGATGGCAAACTGGACCTGACCCTGCAAAAGCCGGGACTGGCCCGGATGGATGACGCCGGTGCGCGCATCCTGCTGCGCCTGCAAAAGCAGGGGGGCAGCCTTGCGGTGGGAGACAAAAGCGATCCTGACGTCATCTACAAGATGTTCAGCATGAGCAAGGGCACCTTCAAGAAAGCGATCGGCGGCCTCTACAAGCAGGGCAAGATCGTCATCGAGGAGCACAGCATCCGCCTCGTGGGCTCCGACACGCCGGCAGGGGACGAATAAGTTGCCGAGTCCCTGCATCGGTGACTGCCGGGCCAAAGAGGGGCTCTGCCTCGGTTGTGGCCGCACCCTGACCGAGATAGGCCAGTGGTCCACCATGGACAGCGAGGCCCAGCTGGCCCGCATGGCCGAGCTCGATGGCTCGAAGAGCACTCATGCCTGCCCGGGCTGCGGCGAGCCGGCGTTCTGCGCCGTGTCGGCGGGGGAACCCATCGAGCGCTGCTGGTGCAACCAGCTTCCCGCGTTGCCCATGAGCGATGCCAGCGCCTGCTGGTGTCGCCGCTGTCTGGCCAAGGCCATCGCGGCACGCCCCTGACTCGGGCATCGCAAAAAACGAAAAAGGCGCCTGGGGCGCCTTTTCTTATGCCTGTTGCTGGCGGTGCCAGCGGATATGCACGTCGTGCTCGCTCTGATCCCGGGGGAGCAGGAAGGTGGCGTAGATCACCTCGAACTCGTCCTGATGATCCAGCAAGCCGACCCAGACCTCGGCCCAACGTGCCATGTCCACCGGCTCGCCAAGTTCGGTTGACCAGTCGGCATTGGGCAGGGTTGCCTCCACCGCGCCACGTTGCTCGAACTCGAGGGTGATGTCGACGATTTGTTCGGGGGCCAGCATGTCGGCGGCCTGCTCCAGAAACTGATCATAGGCCCACTCGACCAGCTGATCCGGGCTACGTTGTTCCATGAAATCACTCCAGATACGTCCAGGTTCGCCACTTTAACAAGTATTGGGATGGGCAGCCAGCCCGGGGGCGGTGACGCCGTGCTGTCAAATGGCGGGATCAGGGGATAAGGTTAACAGAGCCGCCAGCAGGGGCGGCGTGACGGGGCGGCCTGGCAAGATGAAGCGACGACAGTACCGAAGGCAGATCAAGCGGCGGCGCGAAACCTGGTGGTGGCACTATCTGCCCCTTCATCGGGAAACCGTCGGCGGCCATCTGGGGCCCGCCTCTGATCCGCAGGATGGCGCTACTCTGTGCCGTGGACCCGGTTCAGGGTGACTTGCCCGAGTTGACCCATCTGACGACGGATCCAGGCCGAGCGCTGCTGCACATAGGGTGAGGGGGGCTTGACCCGATAACGCCAGGGGTTGGGCAGGGCGGCGGCGAGCAGGGAGGCCTCGTAGCGGGTGAGGCGTATCGCCGGTTTGCCGAAGTAGTGCCTGGCGGCTGCCTCGGCGCCATAGATGCCGGGTCCGAACTCCACGATGTTGAGATACACCTCGAGAATGCGGGACTTGTCCCAGCCCAGCTCCATCAACAGGGTGAACCAGGCCTCTATCCCCTTGCGCAGGAAGCTGCGATCGCTCCACATGAAGAGGTTCTTGGCGGTCTGCTGGCTGAGGGTGCTGGCACCGCGCACCCGCCCGCTTTGCTGGTTGTGCCTGAGGGCCGAGCTGATGGCGTCCATGTCAAAGCCGTGATGTTCGGCAAAGCGCTGATCCTCGGCGGCGATCACCGCCAGTTGCAGCTCCCGGGAAATCTGCTCAAGCGGCACCCAGTCGTGCTTCACCTCGGCCACCTTGGCAGGGGGAAACAGGGCGCGTTCGAGGCGCCAGGTCCACATGGGAGGGTCGATGAAGCGCAGCAGCGCGACCGAGACGATGGTGCTCGCAAAGGCGGCCAGCAGCAGCTTGCCGAGCCAGCCCAGCAGTCGCCGTCTGTGCGAAGGCCTCACGGGCGCGGGCCCGCCGTCCCAGTCATAGTGGCCAGGATCATCGGGATCCGGAATTATTGGGGCAGCCATTCGATGTGGCAGAACTTCTCGTCGACGCGGCGGGAGAGCAGCATGCGGGCAAACAGGTGCTCGTACTCTTCTTGTTCGTTGCCAAGGCCGACCCAGATCTCGGCATAGTCGGCGTCGCTCACCTCAAATCCCACGTCGGCCGCCCAGTCGTCGGCGGGATCGGTCTCCGCCAGCAGGCCGCGGTCGTTGAACTCCTGATTGAAGCGGACGATCTCCTGCTCGGGCAGGTTGTCGGAGGCCAGCTCCATGAAGAGTTCGAGGGCGGTGTCGAGCAGTTCCTCGACGCTGTGCATTTCGTCATTCAAAGACATAAAAGCCGTGTTCCAGATAAGGGGGGAGGGAAAGTCCGTCGGCAGCGCCTCGGGGTGCGCGGTATTCTAGCTGGCCCTGATGCCCTTGGCGAGATGCCGGGACGCCAGGCATTAAAAAACCGGATCCTGGGAAAGGATCCGGTCTTCGTTGGGGGAAGGGGTCGCGCATGGTGCGTCAGCTCATCCCTTCTTCTGGTCGTCGGCGAAGGTGATGTTGAGCTCCAGCACCGACAACTCGTCACTCTTCTGATCAAGCTGGACGGTGATCTTGTCCGGGTCGATCTGCACGTATTTGCGGATCACGTCGAGGATGTCCTGCTTGAGCTGGGGCAGGTAATCCGGCCCCCCTCTGGATGAACGCTCGTGAGCCACGATGATCTGCAACCGCTCTTTGGCCAGTTGTGCGGTGTTCTGTTTCTTGTTGGAACGAAAATAATCCAATAATGACATGCTTAACTCCCGAACAGTCGGCTAAAGAAGCCCTTCTTCTCTTCTTCCAGAAAACGGAAATCCTTGGTGTCACCCAGCAGACGGGCGACGGCGTCCTCGTAGGCCTGACCGGCATCGGACTCCTTGTCCAGAATGACCGGCTCGCCGGAGTTGGAGGCGCGCAGCACCGCCTGGGACTCCGGGATCACCCCGAGCAGTTTGATGGCCAGGATCTCCTGTACGTCCTGCACGCTCAGCATGTCGCCGCGGTTGACGCGGGTCGGGCAGTAGCGGGTTAGCAGCAGGTGCTCCTTGATGGGATCCTCACCGCGCTCGGCACGGCGGGACTTGGAGGCCAGGATACCGAGGATGCGATCCGAGTCACGCACGGAAGAGACTTCCGGGTTGGTGGTGACGATGGCCTCGTCGGCGAAATAGAGCGCCATCAGGGCGCCGGATTCGATACCGGCGGGGGAGTCGCAGACGATGTAGTCAAACTGCATCTCCGCCAGCTGATCCAGGATCTTCTCCACCCCTTCACGGGTCAGGGCATCCTTGTCCCGAGTCTGGGAGGCGGGCAGGATGAACAGGTTTTCGCAACGCTTGTCCTTGATGAGGGCCTGGTTGAGGTTGGCTTCCCCGTTGATGACGTTGACGAAGTCATAGACCACGCGCCGCTCGCAACCCATGATGAGGTCCAGGTTTCTCAGACCAATGTCAAAATCGATGACCACGGTCTTGTGGCCACGCTGGGCCAGACCGGTGCTCAGTGCCGCGCTGGTTGTCGTCTTGCCAACGCCACCCTTGCCCGATGTAACGACTATGATTCGCGCCATTCTCGCTTCCTTGTAACTCTATTTGATTCGGTCTATACGAAGTTGTTCATTGTCGAGCCGGATATGGACCGGCTCTTGTATCACGCCTGCAGGCAATGCATCGCTGAGCTGGAAGGTGCCCGCGATGGAGAGCAGCTCGGCCTGCAATTGCTGGCAATAAATGCGGGCCTTGGGATTGCCCTTGGCCCCTGCGATGGCTCGCCCACGCAGGGCACCATAAACATGGATGCTGTCATCGGCGATGACTTCGGCGCCAGGGCTCACCGAGCCCAGCACCACCAGCGAGGTGCCGGCTGCATAGATCTGCTGACCGGAGCGCACCGGGCCCACGTGGACCTTGCTTGCCTCCACGGGCGCTGGCACCGGAGGAACCGGTGCGGCCTCCACTTGCTTGGGCTCAGACACTGGCGGCGTCGGCTCAGGTTCTGCCTTGCGGCTCTTGCCTGACACCATGACGGCGAGGCCTGCCGCCTTGGCGGCCGTCTTCATCGCCTCGTCCCGCGCCCCCGTGATCCCGACCAGCACGAAGTCTTCCGACTCGACCAGCTCCCTGAGCTGTTCGAAATCGGGGATCGCCTCGAGGCGTTCCACATTGAGGACGAGGGGGGCACAATTAAAAAACTGGGGGGCCTGCGCGACCTTGGCCTCCAGCAGTTGTCGGATCCGGGCCGGATTGCCATCGCTGAGATGCAACACAGAAATAGTGAAGGTGGTCCCTTTCAATTCGTTATCGCGTTCAACCATGAATCTTCCCCGAACCGAGACGGTAATACGTTATTGTTATTCAATTCCTGATGTTATAGTTTGCCACCACCAGAGGCAATAAACCCGTCGGATTATATCAATTTCCATGTTGTGTGCAGTCTATAAAAGTCGCAAAAAAGCCGAGACCTATCTCTTTATTGAACGAAGAGAGGACTTTTCCCGCGTTCCCGAGGTGCTGATGAGTACCTTCGGGCGTCCCGAACTGGTCCTGATGACCAAACTGGACCCGGCCAAGCCCCTGGGGCTGGCCTCCACGGAGCGGGTGATGGCCGCCCTGAAGAGCCAGGGCTTTTATCTGCAGGTGCCACCGCCACCGGAAAACCTGCTGGAGCAGCACAAGGCGCAATTAAAGGACGCACGATGAGGGCGGGGCGGCTGGCACTGCTGTTGTCAGGCGCCCTGTGTTGTCAGGCGCCCTGTCGGGATCGCCGGTGCAGGCCGGCCCCGATTTTGACCAGTACGTGGCGAGCCTCAAAGAGCAGGCGCTGGCGGCGGGCATGTTGCCCGAGACGGTGAGTGCGGCCTTTGCGGATGTCCACCTTGTCGATGCCGCCATCAGGCACGACAAAAATCAGCCGGAATTCAAACTGACCCTGGACACATATATTCCCCGGGCGGTGCCGGAATGGAAAGTCAAGCAAGCCCAAACCTTATATCGCCAGCATTTGCCGCTGCTCACAAAAATAGGCAGGGAATATGGGGTTCAACCCCGCTTTATTGTTGCCTTGTGGGGAATTGAAACCAATTTCGGCAAAATAACCGGCCATTATCCCCTTATCTCTTCTCTCTCGACCCTGGCCTGGGACGGTCGCCGTGAAGCCTTCTTCAAAGGCGAGTTGTTCGATGCCCTGCGCATTCTGGAGCAGGGACATGTGAACCCCGCCAACTTCAAGGGATCCTGGGCGGGGGCCATGGGACAGGTGCAGTTCATGCCCTCGTCATTCCTGCAATACGCGGTGGATCAGGACGGGGACGGCAAGAAGGATCTCTGGGGCAATCTGGCGGATGTATTTGGATCGGCTGCCAATTATCTGAGCCAGAACGGCTGGCGTGAAGACCAGACCTGGGGACGGCGGGTGAGGGTGCCCGAGGCGCTCGATCCGGCGCTGCTGGGGCTTGAGATCCGCAAGCCGCTGTCGGCCTGGCAGGCGCTCGGGGTGCGGCAACTGGACGGCTCCCCTCTGCCTGCGGTCGACATGCAGGCCTCCCTCATCCGCCCCGACGATATTCACGGGCGAAGCTACCTTGCCTATGACAATTACCGGGTACTGCGTCACTGGAATCGCTCCCCCTATTTCGTGGTGGCCGTCGGTACCCTGGCCGATCGCATCGTGAAATAGCTCTCCCCCGTTCTCCTGTCACGGCGAACGGGTGGAGGTGATATGCCCGTCTCTTTTTATCCCTTGTCGGCCTCCCTTTATCCACGAACGCTGCCCTTTAAATCGCGACTAAAAAAAAGCGGGAATATATCCTAATGCCAGTCAGTTAAGCCTGACTGGCATTGTTTTTACTAGGTTTTCTCGTCGCATACTTCTGTGGTTTGGCTTTGATGCACCTTGGGTAACTTCGTTCTCGGCGGGCGGGTAACTTGAACTGCTCTGCCTGTTTGTCCAACTCAGCGACACGCCCTGGAACCATGCCCGGTGACACAAACGGCAGGCAACTGAGTTCATGCAGCAGATACACCGATGCCATGTGAAAGCTCAACTGGCTGGCCGTATAGCCCTTTAAGCTCGCCGCCATCCTAACCATCTGATATCTCAGTAGGTTATAGGCCAATACCAAGCCCCATAGCTCCTGCCTTACTCCATCGGGTTTCTTGCTGCGCAGCGTCAGCCGGTGCTGTTGCAGGCTATGTTTCATCTCCCGATAGCCCAGCTCGATTTCCCAGCGATTCTGGTATAGCTCCATCAACTCGCTGGCCGGGAAGCGCAGCGGGTCGGTGAGCGAGGTCAGCACCTGCCGCTCCTTGCCGTTTACCGTCCGGGTCAGCAGCCGGGCTTCGAACTGCTCCGGCAACTCGCTCCACTTCTTCTTGGCCTGCGGACTGGCACTGAGGCGTACCAGCACATCCTGCCGCCCCAGCTTGCGGATGACCTCGTATTGAGCCCCCTTTTTCAGCGGAATAAGCCAGTGACGCGCTACGCCCTGGCGTTGCCAGGCATGGAGTAACCCCAGTGAGTAGAAGCCCTTATCGAACAGGGTCAGGCTATTATCGGGTGTTTTTTCAATCAGTTGCTCTGCCAACACCATCTCGTTTACCGCACAGGAGTCCATCACTGTCTGGGTCAGCAGATGACTGGTCAGCTCCATCTGACACAACATGCGGACCTGGGGATATTGCGTCTCCCCCTGGACGGTTTTCGACTTGGCAAAGGCGCCGGCATTGTCCGGAGTATCGGGCGTGCGCCAGACCACCCCGTCCACGGCCAGCAGCTGCAAGCCGGCCCAGGTGGGGTGCTGACACTGCTGATGCCAGAGTGTGGCGGTCTGCTGGAACACCTGTCGAACGGCTTGGTCAGCCAGTTTTTGGCGCGCCTGGATGA
>NZ_JBFOCN010000066.1:0-17970 GCF_040907815.1 Aeromonas sp. s6 | reverse complement strand
TCATCCAGGCGCGCCAAAAACTGGCTGACCAAGCCGTTCGACAGGTGTTCCAGCAGACCGCCACACTCTGGCATCAGCAGTGTCAGCACCCCACCTGGGCCGGCTTGCAGCTGCTGGCCGTGGACGGGGTGGTCTGGCGCACGCCCGATACTCCGGACAATGCCGGCGCCTTTGCCAAGTCGAAAACCGTCCAGGGGGAGACGCAATATCCCCAGGTCCGCATGTTGTGTCAGATGGAGCTGACCAGTCATCTGCTGACCCAGACAGTGATGGACTCCTGTGCGGTAAACGAGATGGTGTTGGCAGAGCAACTGATTGAAAAAACACCCGATAATAGCCTGACCCTGTTCGATAAGGGCTTCTACTCACTGGGGTTACTCCATGCCTGGCAACGCCAGGGCGTAGCGCGTCACTGGCTTATTCCGCTGAAAAAGGGGGCTCAATACGAGGTCATCCGCAAGCTGGGGCGGCAGGATGTGCTGGTACGCCTCAGTGCCAGTCCGCAGGCCAAGAAGAAGTGGAGCGAGTTGCCGGAGCAGTTCGAAGCCCGGCTGCTGACCCGGACGGTAAACGGCAAGGAGCGGCAGGTGCTGACCTCGCTCACCGACCCGCTGCGCTTCCCGGCCAGCGAGTTGATGGAGCTATACCAGAATCGCTGGGAAATCGAGCTGGGCTATCGGGAGATGAAACATAGCCTGCAACAGCACCGGCTGACGCTGCGCAGCAAGAAACCCGATGGAGTAAGGCAGGAGCTATGGGGCTTGGTATTGGCCTATAACCTACTGAGATATCAGATGGTTAGGATGGCGGCGAGCTTAAAGGGCTATACGGCCAGCCAGTTGAGCTTTCACATGGCATCGGTGTATCTGCTGCATGAACTCAGTTGCCTGCCGTTTGTGTCACCGGGCATGGTTCCAGGGCGTGTCGCTGAGTTGGACAAACAGGCAGAGCAGTTCAAGTTACCCGCCCGCCGAGAACGAAGTTACCCAAGGTGCATCAAAGCCAAACCACAGAAGTATGCGACGAGAAAACCTAGTAAAAACAATGCCAGTCAGGCTTAACTGACTGGCATTAGGCTGATTGAGCCCGTTTTTTGTTGGTGTGTCCAATGGCGTGGAGGCGGGCAGCCCCGGCTCCTGGGTGGCTAGTCGCGCAGTGGCTTGCCCCTGCGCAGCCTTCGCACCCAGTAGCGGGCGGGATGGAGCGCCTCCAGCAGATCGGCGGCCAGCGGCAGGGGCTCGCCGCAGATCTCGCTGGCGACCAGCTCGCCGCACAGGGGCGCCGAGCAGAGCCCCCGGGAGCCGAGCGCCCCCAGCACGTAGAGGCCGGCGTGCAGGGGCAGTGCGCTCTGCTGATCCGCGGGGGCGTTGACGTCATGATCCGCCAGCGCCGCCAACCGGGCGACGGGCCCGGCGACCGGCAGGTGATCCCGGCTGGCGCAGCGCACCCCGACGCGGGCCTGAGCACCGCTCACATCCACCTCGGCAGGCCAGCGCTGCTGGGGTACACAGGCTTGCAGCCGCGCCCTGTTCTGCTCCTGCTCGTCGGTGCGGTAGGCAAGGTCGGTCTGGTTGCGGCCATAGCTGGCCCCGATGCAGTGCGCGCCGTTGTGGGCCGGGGTGAGGTAGCCATCGTAGCAGAGCACGGTCTTGAGCTGGCTCAAGCCAGCCGTGGTCGGCACATGGCTCACCTGGCCGCGCACCGGATAGAGGGGAAGCTCGGCAAAGGGGAGAAGGGCTGGCAACTGATGCCCGGCTGCTGCCACCAGATTGGGGGCGTGCCACTGGCGGCCATCCTGGCTCTCCACCCGCCAGCCATCGACCTCTTCGGCAATGCGGGTCACAGCGGCATTGAACACCACTTCCAGCCGCCCGCTGGCCTGCGCCTCCCTGATGGCCGCGCGGGTGAGATCCGCCGGACAGAGCCAGCCCCCCAGGGGATAGCTCACGCCATCCGCATCGCAGGGCAGGCCGACCACCTGCTCAACCTCCGCTGCCGAGAGTGGGTGCATCAGCTCGGGGGGGAAGGGGCCCTGACTCATCTTGGCAAGCTTGGCGGCGGATTTGTCGTCGTAGCCGAGTTGGGTGACGCCACACAGAGAGAAGGCGACGGGGTGGTGCTTTGCCAGGGCCAGCAGCCGGTTTCTGGCAAAGCCAAAGGCCAGCGAATAGAAGCGCGACAGGGCATCGTGCTCGCCGTTGAGCAGGGGGTAGAGGGCTCCTTGTCGATTGCCGGAAGCGCCGCTGGCCGGTTCGCCATCTTCGCACAGCAAGGTGACGTGCCGACCCCGCTCCACCAGAGAGAGCGCCGTCATGGCGGAAGCGATGCCGCCACCGATGATGAGCACCTCTCCCTCCCGCCCTGCGGGGCGGGCATACCAGGGGGCGATGCTCTGCTGCGGCACTTTGCCTTCCCGAACACCCGCCAGCATCTCCCGCTTGCTGCCGTGGCCCTTCACCTTCTTCATGGCAAAGCCGGCGGCAATCAGCCCCCGTCGCACGAAACCGGCGCAGGTAAAGGTCGAGAGGGTGGCATCGGGGCGGGCGAGGCGAGCGAGATCGTCGAAGAGATCCTGGGTCCACATCTCTGGGTTCTTGGCAGGGGAGAAACCGTCCAGATACCAGGCGTCCACCAGACCGGTTGCCGGATGGGGCACCTGGGGCAGCATCTCCTTGATGTCGCCAAACCAGAGGTCGAGGCGGATGCGGCCATCGGCAAAGAGCAGGCGATGGCAGCCGGAGACCGGCAACGGCCACTGGTCGATGAGAGGCTGGCTCAAGGGGGCAAGCTCGGGCCAGGCGGCCAGGGCCTTGCGCAGATCGGCCTGGGTAAGAGGGTATTTCTCGACGCTGATGAAGTGCAGCCGGGATCCGTTGCCGGACAGGGGGGCCTGTTCCAGAAAGGCGGCCATTGTGGCCAGAAAGTTAAGTCCTGTACCGAAACCTGTTTCACCAATCACGAAACTGTCACTATCGTGGTGCGAAAATCGCTCTGGCAGTCGATTTTGCTGCAAAAAGACGTAGCGGGTTTCACTTAGACCGTTATCATTGGAAAAGTACACATCCCCGAACTCACTGGAGACTGGAGTTCCCGCTTCGTTCCAGTCCAATCGGGCATGATGTAAGGATGTTTGACTCACGTTTTCCTCGGCTCGCGTCACAAAATCGCGGGCATTCTACGTGAAAGCAGACCAGTTTGGCAGCCGAAAGCGGGTAGACTCGGTGCCAGTTTTTCCAGACGAGATGAATTAATGAGAAGAGCAGTGATCACCGGTATCGGCGTCATCTCCAGTATCGGCAACAACAAGGAAGAGGTGCTGGCCTCCCTGAAAGCAGGCAAATCCGGCATCACCTATTCCGAGCAGTTCGAGCAGTACAACCTGCGCAGCCGTGTCTGGGGTAACATCAAACTCGATCCGTCTGAACTGATCGACCGTAAAGTCATGCGTTTCATGGGTGACGCCGCGGCCTACGCCTACCTCTCCATGCAGCAGGCCATCGAAGATGCCGGCCTGCCGGAAGAGATGGTCTCCAACGAGCGTACCGGCATCGTGACCGGTTCCGGCGGCGCCTCCGGCAAGAACACCTCCGAATCTGCCGATATCGCCCGTGAAAAGGGCGTCAAGCGGGTGGGTCCCTACATGGTGCCGCGTACCATGTCCTCCACCACCTCCGCCTGTCTTGCCACCCCGTTCAAGATCAAGGGTGTCAACTACACCATCAGCTCCGCCTGTGCGACCTCTGCCCACTGCATCGGTCACGCCCTGGAACTGATCCAGCTTGGCAAGCAGGACATCATCTTCGCCGGTGGCGGCGAGGAGCTGGACTGGTCTTCCACCATCCAGTTCGACGCCATGGGCGCGCTCTCCACCAAGTACAACGACAACCCGGAAAAAGCGTCCCGCACCTATGATGCGGACCGCGACGGCTTCGTCATCTCCGGTGGCGGCGGCATCCTGGTGGTCGAGGAGCTGGAACACGCCCTGGCCCGTGGTGCCCACATCTACGCCGAAATCACCGGTTACGGTGCGACCTCCGACGGCTACGACATGGTGGCCCCGAGTGGTGAAGGCGCCGTGCGTTGCATGAAGATGGCGATGCAGGGTGTCGGCAAGGTGGACTACATCAACACTCACGGTACCTCTACTCCGGTTGGTGACACCAAGGAGCTGGAAGCCATTCAGACCCTGTTTGGCAGCAATGCACCCAAGCTCTCCGCCACCAAGGCGATGACCGGCCATGCTCTGGGCGCCGCCGGCGTGCACGAGGCCGTCTACTCCCTGCTGATGATGGAACACGGCTTCATCGCCCCCAGCATCAACATCGAGAATCTGGACGAGAAAGCCGTGGGCCTGCCCATCGTGCGTGAATACGAAGCGGCCGACCTCAATACCGTCATGTCCAACAGCTTCGGCTTTGGCGGTACCAACGCCTCTCTGGTGTTCAGCAAGTTCAAGGCTTGATCTCCCCGTGGGGAGCACAACGCGAAATAGAAAAAGGCGCCGAAAGGCGCCTTTTTTATTGAACTCTTTTTATTGAATTCTGCTGATGGTTCCCGGTTTGGGACCGCTGTCTGCCAGGGGCAACCGCATATAGACAGCCCCGTCACCATACTCCACCAGCGATTTGCCGGTGTCGGCGGGCACAAACCCCTGCTTGCGCCAGAAGGCGGGGGCATCCTGAACCGCCACCAGGCCTGCATGGCGATATCCAGCATGGCTCGCGAAAGCGAGCGCCCTTGCCAGCAGCCGCTGTCCGACACCCAGGCCGCGTGCCTTGCTCGAGACAGCGAGATCGTGCAGATAGAACTCGTCGTGACCGGCCAGCGCCTTCATCGGCACCGAGAGGGGCGGGGGCTGGTGGGCACGCCAGGGGTGGCAGAGCAGGTAACCCAGCACCTTGCCCTGACGCTCGGCCACCCAGCAGGAGGCGGGGGCCAGCTCGGTTTTGTTCTGCATCACCTCGAGGGGCTCTGGTTCGAACTGGTGATAACACTCGTGCTGGATGGCCATGATGGCGGGCCAGTCTGGCGTGCGGATGGTGCGGATCGTGATCATGATGCGGGTCGGGTCCGTACTCAAACCGTGGCAAAAAGGGGTGACAGCATACCCCAGAGAGCACACAAACGAAACCGGGTCACCTGTCAGCGACTCGTCAGCGAACCGGTTCCTTGCTCACGACCTTGACCAGCTGGTAGCGCAAGGAAGGGGCATCGGCCGGCACATCGGCAAGTTGCTCCTTGGTCACTTCCAGCTGGTAGCGGTAGCCCGGCTCGAAGGTGAAGCCTTCGATCTGCTGATAGAAGAGGCTCCAGCTCTCGCCTGGCTGACTACGTACCTGCATGCACTTCATGGGGGCGACGCCGACGCAGTCTGCCAGTTTGTCCTGGATATAGAGGGTTTCGGTGGTCGGGGCGCTCTGGCAGGCGCTGAGCAGGAGGGCGGAGCTGAGGAGCAGGGGAGATTTCATGATGAGTGTCCTTGGCGTAAAAGGGCGCGATTAAACCTGCAAAAGAAAAGGCGGTCAATGACCGCCTTTGTAACAAACCATGACAGATCGGGCTCAGCGCTGGTCGAGGGGCACGAATTCGCGCAGGGGCTGACCGGTGTAGAGCTGACGGGGACGGCCGATCTTCTGATCCGGGTCCGAATGCATCTCGTTCCAGTGGGCAATCCAGCCGATGGTACGGGAGATGGCGAAGATCACGGTGAACATGGACATGGGGATGCCGATGGCCTTCATGATGATGCCGGAGTAGAAGTCCACGTTCGGGTAGAGCTTCTTCTCGATGAAGTAGGGGTCGGACAGCGCGATGCGTTCCAGCTCCATGGCCACGTCCAGCAGCGGATCCTTGATCTGCAGCTCGGTAAGCACCTCGTGGCAGGTTTCACGCATCACGGTGGCACGGGGATCGTGGTTCTTGTAGACCCGGTGACCGAAGCCCATCAGACGGAACGGATCGTTCTTGTCCTTGGCGCGGCCGATGTACTCGGGGATGCGATCCACGGAGCCAATCTCTTCGAGCATCTTGAGGCAGGCTTCGTTGGCACCACCGTGGGCCGGGCCCCACAGGGAGGCGATCCCCGCGGCGATACAGGCAAACGGGTTGGCACCGGAAGAACCGGCCAGACGCACGGTGGAGGTGGAGGCGTTTTGCTCATGGTCCGCATGCAGGGTGAAAATGCGGTCCATGGCGCGCTCGACGATGGGGTTGACCTTGTACTCTTCGGTCGGCACGCCAAACATCATGTGCAGGAAGTTGCCTGCATAGGAGAGGGCGTTGCGCGGCTGCATGAAGGGCTGACCGATGGAGTACTTGTAACACATGGCGGCCAGGGTCGGCATCTTGGAGAGCAGACGGAAGGCACAGATCTCGCGATGCTCCTCGTTGTTGATGTCGAGGGCGTCGTGATAGAAAGCGGACAGCGCGCTGACCACGCCGCACATGACGGCCATGGGGTGGGCGTCGCGGCGGAAGCCGCGGAAGAAGAAGGCGATCTGCTCGTGCACCATGGTGTGGCGGGTGACCAGACGTTCAAATTCCGCATATTGGGTCTTGGTGGGGGCCTCGCCGTACAGCAGGATGTAGCAGACTTCGAGGTAGCTGGCCTGGGTGGCCAACTGGGCGATGGGGTAACCGCGGTGCAGCAAGACACCCTGGTCGCCATCGATGTAGGTGATAGATGATTTGCAAGAACCGGTGGCCATGAAACCGGGGTCGAAGGTGAAATATCCTTGCGTGCCCAGCTTTCTGACATCGATCACATCGGGTCCAACGGTACCGGAGAGGATCGGCAATTCAACCGGCTCTTTTCCGGGCAGATGTAGGGTGGCTATCTTATCAGCCATAGCACGTCTCCTTTGCTCTTTTATAATTTGGTTCCAGCCCTACTTTATTACGACTGTTATGACGCTGGCAAAGGTTCTTACCCGTACCACGGCGGCTGGAGCGCCTTATTTGAACCAGAGAACCATGTCTTTGTCAATTTTGCTGGATGATCATTAATGACTTGTTAAAGCTGTTGTGAGATCTGGTTTACGGTTTTGGATTTTCTGTGTAGCTATTTGATTGTCATTGGTTAAGGCCGCCGATATACTGCGCCACGTGGGTGATGGTCGTCGGTGTTTGAAACGCTTTCGCAAAGCCAGATGTGATATCGAAAATGTTATTTTTGGCTTTCCTGAGTTGTTTTGGTAACAAAAACCTAACAAATGCCACTCCTCGCCCTCAAAGCGTGTGAAAACAATAACTAACGTGCTCAATGGAGCTGAGTGGGCAAAGCCGTGAAAAACAAACAGAGACCTGTAAACCTCGACCTACAGACGATCAGCTTTCCTGTCACCGCCATCGCTTCCATCTTGCATCGTGTCTCAGGGGTCATCACCTTTGTGGCATTGGCCATCTTGCTGTGGATGCTTGGTACTTCACTCGCCTCTCCCGAAGGATTTGAATCGGTCGTTGCCATCATGGACAACTTCCTGGTCAAGTTCGTGCTGTGGGGGATCCTGACCGCGCTGGCTTACCACATCGTGGGCGGTCTGCGGCACCTGGTCATGGACATGGGCTATTGGGAAGAGCTGGAATCCGGTAATCAGAGTGCCCGTGTGGCCTTCGTGATCACCGCGGTTTTGGCGGTATTGGCGGGGGTGCTGGTATGGTAACCAATTCTGCAACTTTCGGGCGCAGCGGTGTTCATGATTACATCCTGATCCGCGCCACCGCCCTCATCATGACGTGCTACGTCCTCTATCTGGTTGGCTTTGTCGCGTTCAACGACATCACCTACGAGGTGTGGACCGGCTTCTTCTCCAACACCTTCACCAAGGTCTTCACCCTGCTGACGCTCGTATGCGTCTTGATCCACGCCTGGATCGGTCTGTGGCAGGTGCTGACCGACTATATCAAGCCGGTCGGACTGCGCGGTGCGCTGCAGTTTGTGCTGGTGGTGGTGCTGTTTGTCTATGTGATGACTGGTTTCGTCGTGCTGTGGGGTGTGTAAGGTGACTATTCCAACTCGTGAATTTGATGCGGTCGTGATCGGTGCCGGTGGCGCCGGTATGCGCGCCGCGCTGCAGATTGCCCAGTCCGGCAAGAGCTGCGCCCTGTTATCCAAGGTTTTCCCGACCCGTTCCCACACGGTCTCCGCCCAGGGCGGGATCACGGTCGCCCTGGGCAATGCCCACGACGACAACTGGCAGTGGCACATGTATGACACCGTCAAGGGCTCCGATTATATCGGTGATCAGGAAGCCATCGAGTACATGTGCAAGACCGGCCCCGAGGCCATCTATGAGCTGGAGAACATGGGCTTGCCTTTCTCCCGCTTTGACAACGGTACCGTCTACCAGCGTCCGTTCGGCGGTCAGTCCAAAAACTTCGGCGGCGAGCAGGCTGCCCGCACCGCGGCGGCAGCCGACCGTACCGGTCACGCCCTGCTGCACACCCTGTATCAACAAAACGTCAAGAACAAGACCACCGTCTTCTCCGAGTGGTATGCCCTGGATCTGGTGAAGAACCAGGATGGCCATATCGTCGGCTGTACCGCCATCGACATGGAGAGCGGCGAGGTCGTCTACTTCAAGGCCAAGGCCACCGTGCTCGCCACCGGCGGCGCCGGTCGCATCTACCAGTCCACCACCAACGCCCACATCAACACCGGTGACGGCGTCGGCATGGCGCTGCGTGCCGGGGTCGGCGTGCAGGACATGGAGTTCTGGCAGTTCCACCCCACCGGTATCGCCGGGGCAGGGGTACTGGTCACCGAAGGTTGCCGTGGTGAAGGCGGCTACCTGCTGAACAAGGACGGCGAGCGCTTCATGGAGCGTTATGCACCAAACGCCAAGGATCTGGCCGGTCGCGACGTGGTGGCCCGTTCCATCATGATCGAGATCCGCGAAGGCCGTGGCTGTGACGGTCCCTGGGGCCCGCACATCAAGCTCAAGCTGGATCATCTGGGCAAAGAGGTGCTGGAATCCCGCCTGCCGGGCATCTGCGAGCTCTCTCGCACCTTCGCCCACGTGGATCCGGTCAAAGAGCCCATCCCCATCATCCCGACCTGCCACTACATGATGGGCGGCGTGCCGACCAGCGTGAACGGCCAGTGCCTGACCCAGGACAAGGATGGCAACGACGTGCCGGTGGTCGGTCTGTTCGCGGTGGGCGAGATCGCCTGCGTCTCCGTGCACGGTGCCAACCGTCTGGGCGGCAACTCCCTGCTGGATCTGGTGGTGTTCGGTCGTGCTGCCGGCATGCACCTGGTGGAGACCCTTGGTTCGATGGAGCACGGTGTGGAAGCCACCGACGCCGACATCGCCAAGGCGCTGGAGCGCTTCAACCGCTGGGAAAACAACCGTGACGGGGAAGACCCGGCACAGATCCGCAAGGACCTGCAGCGCTGCATGCAGAACAACTTCTCCGTGTTCCGGGAAGGGGATGCCATGGCAGAAGGGCTGGCCGAGCTGAAACTCATCCGCGAGCGTCTCAAGAACGCCCGTCTGGACGACACCTCCAAGGAGTTCAATACCCAGCGCATCGAGTGCCTGGAGCTGGACAACCTGATGGAGACCGCCTATGCCACCGCGGTGGCGGCGAACTTCCGTACCGAGAGTCGTGGCGCCCACAGCCGCTTCGACTTCCCGGAGCGTGACGATGAGAGCTGGCTGTGCCACAGCCTCTATCATCCGGACACCGAGTCCATGACCCGTCGCGCTGTCAACATGTCACCCAAGACCCGTGAGGCGTTCCCGCCCAAGGTCCGGACTTACTGATTGCGGAGCCAAGCACAATGAACGTCACATTCTCTGTCTACAGATACAATCCGGACGTTGATAACGTCCCGTATATGAAGGATTATCGTCTTGATATTCCTGAAGGTTCCGACATGATGGTACTCGACGCACTGATCCAGCTCAAGGAGCTGGATCCCACGCTCGCCTTCCGCCGCTCCTGCCGCGAAGGGGTCTGTGGATCTGACGGTCTCAACATGAATGGCAAGAACGGTCTGGCCTGCATCACGCCGCTCTCCGATCTCTTGAAGAAGGGCAGCAAGGTCGTCATTCGACCCTTGCCCGGTCTGCCGGTGATCCGGGATCTGGTGATCGACATGACCCAGTTCTACACCCAGTGGGAGAAGGTCAAACCCTTCCTCATCAACGACGAAAAACTGCCGCCCGTGCGTGAGCACCTGCAATCCCCCGAAGAGCGCGCCAAGCTGGATGGCCTGTACGAGTGCATACTCTGTGCCTGCTGCTCCACCTCTTGCCCCTCCTTCTGGTGGAACCCGGACAAGTTCATCGGTCCGGCCGGCCTGCTCGCCGCCTATCGCTGGCTGGCGGACAGCCGCGACACTGCGGCCAGTGAGCGACTGGGCAACCTGGATGACGCCTTCAGCGTGTTCCGCTGCCACGGCATCATGAACTGCGTGAACGTCTGTCCCAAGGGCTTGAACCCGACCAAGGCCATCGGTCAGATCAAGTCGATGTTGCTCAACCGAGCCGTGTAGTATCGGGGCCAGGGCGCCTTGCGCCGGGCCCGACCTCTGGATAGCCATCCCGCCCCGGGATGGCTATGACCCTACAAGCTGCAGTGCAGCGAACAAGATGTACAAGGGATAGAAATGCATAACGGCGTGATGAAGGCCTGGTTGGAGTCATCTCACCTGGCTGGTGCGAATGCAAGCTACATTGAGGATTTGTACGAATCCTTCCTGGAAAACCCCGACTCCGTTGCCGACGAATGGCGCAGCCTGTTCCAGTCGCTGCCCCAGGTCAACGGACATGCAGTAGAACAACCCCACTCCCAGGTTCGCGACTATTTCCGCCGCCTGGCCAAGGACTCCTCCCGTTACAGCGCTCCCGTCTCCGATCCCCAGGTGGATGCCAAACAGGTTCGCGTACTGCAACTGATCAACGCCTTCCGCTTCCGCGGTCACCAGAACGCCAACCTGGACCCCCTGGGTCTGTGGCAGCGCGAGCCGGTCGCCGAGCTGGATCCGGCCTTCCACAACCTGCAAGGTGCAGACATGGAGGCCACCTTCAATGTGGGCTCCTACGCCATCGGTCGCGAGACCATGGTGCTCTCCGATCTGTATGCCTCGCTGAAGAAAACCTATTGCGGCAGCATCGGCGCCGACTACATGCACCTCACCTCCACCGAGGAGAAGCGCTGGCTGCAAGACAGGCTGGAATCCATCGAAGGGAAGGGCAACTATACCCTCGAAGAGAAGACCCGCTTCCTCGAGAGCCTGACCGCCGCCGAAGGGCTGGAAAAATACCTGGGTGCCAAGTTCCCGGGGGCCAAGCGTTTCTCCCTGGAAGGGGGCGATGCCATGGTGCCCATGCTCAAAGAGCTTATTCGCCGCGCCGGTGAGCAGGGTTGCAAGGAAGCCGTCATCGGTATGGCCCACCGCGGTCGCCTCAACGTGCTCATCAACGTACTGGGCAAGCGCGCTCAGGACCTGTTCGACGAGTTCGCCGGCAAGCACGGCGAATCCTGGGGCACAGGGGATGTGAAGTACCACATGGGCTTCTCCTCCGACTTCGCCACCCCGGGCGGCAACGTCCACCTGGCGCTCGCCTTCAACCCGTCGCACCTCGAGATCGTCAACCCCGTGGTCATCGGCTCCGTGCGTGCCCGTATGGACCGTCGCGGTGACAAGGACGGCTCCAGCGTCCTGCCCATCACCATCCACGGTGACTCCGCCATCGCGGGGCAGGGGGTCGTTGCCGAGACCTTCAACATGTCCCAGACCCGTGCCTATGGCGTGGGCGGGACGGTGCGCATCGTCATCAACAACCAGGTGGGCTTCACCACCTCCTATATCCGTGACCTGCGCTCCACCGAATATTGCACCGACATCGCCAAGGCGGTGCAGGCACCTGTGCTGCACGTCAACGGGGATGACCCGGAAGCCGTGGTACTGGTGACCCAGATTGCCCTGGATTACCGCAACACCTTCAAGCGCGACGTGGTGATCGAGCTGGTCTGCTACCGTCGTCACGGTCACAATGAGGCTGACGAGCCGAGCGCGACCCAGCCCCTGATGTATCAGAAGATCAAGCAGCACCCGACCCCGCGCAAGATCTACGCCGATCAGCTGATCGCCGAAGGAGCCATCGCACCGGAGCTGGCTACCACCCTGGTCAACGACTATCGCGATACCCTGGATCGGGGCGAGCGGGTGAGCAAGGAATGGCGCCCCATGGAGCTGCATTCCGTGGACTGGACCCCTTATCTGGGTCACGACTGGGCCATGGCCTATGACAGCACTGTGCCGATGGATCACCTGAAGGCCCTCGGCGAGCGCATCAGCCAGTATCCGGCCACCCATGTGCTGCAACGCCAGGTCGAGAAGATCTACGAAGACCGTCGCCTGATGGCCGCCGGTGAGAAACTGGTGGACTGGGGCTTTGCCGAGACCCTGGCCTACGCCACCCTGGTGGACAAGGGATCCCGCATTCGCTTTACCGGGGAAGACTCCGGCCGCGGTACCTTCTTCCATCGCCACGCCGTGCTGCACAGCCAGACCGATGCCAGCACCTACACCCCGCTGTGCAACCTGCACGACGAGCAGGGCCCGTTCGAGGTGTACGACTCCGTGCTGACCGAGAACGCGGTACTGGCGTTTGAATATGGCTACGCCAGCGCGGAGCCGGCCGGTCTCACCATCTGGGAAGCCCAGTTCGGTGACTTCGCCAACTGCGCCCAGGTGGTGGTGGACCAGTTCCTCTCCTCCGGCGAGCAGAAGTGGGGCCGGATGTGCGGCCTGACCATGCTGCTGCCCCACGGTTACGAGGGCCAGGGCCCGGAGCACTCCTCTGCCCGTCTGGAGCGTTATCTGCAGATGTGCGCCCAGCACAACATGCAGGTGTGCGTGCCCTCCACCCCGGCGCAGGTGTTCCACATGCTGCGTCGCCAGGTGGTGCGCCCCATGCGCCGTCCGCTCATCGTGATGACGCCCAAATCCCTGCTGCGCCACCCGCTGGCGGTGAGCAAGCTCGAAGAGCTGGCAGAGGGCACCTTCCAGAACGCCATCGGCGAAATCGATGCGCTGGATCCCAAAGGCGTCAAGCGCGTGGTCTTCTGCTCCGGCAAGGTTTACTACGACCTGCTCGATGCCCGTCGCAAGGCCGAGCAGCAGGACGTGGCCCTGGTACGGATCGAGCAGCTCTACCCCTTCCCGGAAGAGGAAGTGCGCGCCATCCTGGCCGATTACAGCCATGTCACCGACTTCGTCTGGTGTCAGGAAGAGCCGCAGAACCAGGGCGCCTGGTACAGCACCCGTCATCACTACGACAGCGTGCTGCCAAGCCATGCCCGTCTGCGTTATGCCGGTCGCCCGGCCTCGGCCTCACCGGCCGTCGGTTACATGTCCGTCCACGCCAAGCAGCAAAAAGCCCTGGTGGAAGACGCCCTTACCCTGGAATGAACGAGTTGTGGATGAGGAGGGCCCGTGTCGGGATCCTCTCTGACCTGGAACAAGCCTGCTGGCCAAGAAGTAACAAGGAACTGATTACATGACTATCGAGATCAAGGTACCGGACCTGCCGGAATCAGTGGCGGATGCCACCATCGCGACCTGGCACAAGAAACCGGGTGATCTGGTTGCCCGTGACGAAGTGCTGGTTGACATCGAAACCGATAAAGTCGTGCTGGAAGTGCCCGCGCCGGAAGCCGGCGTACTGGGCGACATCCTGCAGAGCGAAGGGGCCACCGTGCTCTCCCGCCAGCTGATCGCCATGCTCAAGCCGGCCCCCGTTGCCGGTGAAGCGACCAGCGAAAAGCCGGTGGAAGCCGTGGCCGATGACGCAGCCGATGGCCTGAGCCCTTCCGTGCGCCGCATGGTGGCCGAGCATGACATCGACGTCGCCAAGCTGACCGGCACTGGCAAGGGTGGTCGTGTCACCAAGGAAGACGTGGAAGCCTTCATCAAGAATCTGGGCAAGGCTCCCGTGGCTGCGCCGACTGCTGCCACTCCCGTGGCTGCCGCACCGGTCGCGCCGCTGGCCGGTCGCACCGAGAAGCGTGTGCCCATGACCCGTCTGCGCAAGCGCATCGCCGAGCGTCTGCTGGAGGCCAAGAACACCACCGCCATGCTGACCACTTTCAACGAGATCAACATGGCGCCCATCATGAAGCTGCGCAAGCAGTACGGCGAGATCTTCGAGAAGAAGCACGGCATCAAGCTCGGCTTCATGTCCTTCTATGTGAAGGCCGTGGTCGAATCCCTCAAGCGCTACCCGGAAGTGAACGCGGCGCTGGACGGTGACGACATCGTCTACCACAACTACTTCGACATCAGCATCGCCGTCTCCACCCCCCGTGGTCTGGTGACCCCGGTGCTGCGCGACTGCGACAACATGAGCCTGGCGGACATCGAGAAGGCCATCAAGGATCTGGCCGGCAAGGGCCGTGACGGCAAGCTGACCGTGGATGAACTGACTGGCGGCAACTTCACCATCACCAACGGCGGCGTGTTCGGCTCCCTGATGTCCACCCCCATCATCAACCCGCCCCAGAGCGCCATTCTGGGTATGCACAAGATCCAGGACCGCCCCATGGCCGTCGACGGCAAGGTCGAGATCCTGCCGATGATGTACCTGGCGCTCTCCTACGATCACCGCATCATCGACGGCCGCGAGTCCGTGGGCTTCCTGGTCTCCATCAAGGAGCTCCTGGAAGACCCGACCCGTCTGCTGCTGGATGTCTGAGCAAGCGTGACTGAAAGATAACGAGGGGCCGCCCAGGCCCCCCCATTCACAGGGGATTGAGAAACACGAGCCCCGGACGGAAATACCTACAACACGGATAGAGCATCTATGAATCTGCATGAATATCAGGCAAAACAGCTGTTTGCCGAGTATGGCCTGCCGGTCTCCGAAGGTTATGCCTGTGCCACCCCGCAGGAAGCGGCCGAAGCGGCCGACAAGATTGGCGGCAACACCTGGGTCGTCAAGTGCCAGGTCCACGCCGGTGGCCGCGGCAAGGCGGGCGGCGTCAAGCTGGCCAAGAGCAAGGACGAGATCCGCGCCTTCGCCCAGAACTGGCTCGGCAAGAACCTGGTGACCTATCAGACTGACGCCAATGGTCAGCCGGTTACCAAGATCCTGGTGGAGTCCTGCACCGACATCGCCAAGGAACTGTACCTGGGCGCCGTGGTTGACCGTGGCTCTCGCCGCGTGGTCTTCATGGCTTCCACCGAAGGTGGTGTGGAGATTGAGAAAGTCGCCCACGAAACCCCGGAACTCATTCACAAGGCTGCCATCGATCCCCTGGTAGGCCCGCAGCCTTATCAGGCCCGCGAGCTGGCCTTCAAGCTGGGTCTGGTCGGCGATCAGATCAAGCAGTTCACCAAGATCTTCATGGGCCTGGGCCAGATGTTCCTGGACTGCGACTTCGCCCTGCTGGAGATCAACCCCCTGGTCATCACCGACAAGGGCAACCTGCACTGCCTGGACGGCAAGATCAACATCGACGCCAACGCCCTGTACCGTCAGCCCAAGCTGCGCGAGATGCACGACCCGTCCCAGGATGACCCCCGCGAAGCGCACGCCGCCCAGTGGGAGCTGAACTATGTGGCGCTCGATGGCAACATCGGCTGCATGGTCAACGGCGCGGGCCTGGCCATGGGCACCATGGACATCGTCAACCTGCACGGCGGTTCCCCGGCCAACTTCCTGGACGTCGGCGGCGGCGCCACCAAGGAGCGCGTGACCGAGGCCTTCAAGATCATCCTCTCCGACAGCAAGGTACAAGCCGTGCTGGTCAACATCTTTGGCGGCATCGTGCGCTGCGACATGATCGCGGAAGGCATCATCGGCGCCGTCAAGGAAGTGGGGGTGAAAGTGCCCGTGGTGGTGCGTCTGGAAGGCAACAACGCCGAACTGGGTGCCCGTAAACTGGCCGACAGCGGCCTCAATATCATCGCCGCAACGAGTCTGACTGACGCAGCTCAGCAAGTGGTAAAAGCAGCGGAGGCCAAATAATGAGCGTTCTGATCAACAAAGACACCAAGGTGATCTGCCAGGGCTTTACCGGCGGTCAGGGTACCTTCCACTCCGAACAGGCCATTGCCTACGGTACCCAGATGGTCGGCGGCGTCTCCCCGGGCAAGGGTGGCACCACCCACCTGGGCCTGCCGGTGTTCAACACTGTCCGTGACGCCGTGGAAGCCACCGGCGCCACCGCCTCCGTCATCTATGTACCGGCCCCGTTCTGCAAGGACGCCATCCTGGAAGCCATCGATGCCGGTATCAAGCTCATCGTCACCATCACCGAAGGCATCCCGACCCTGGACATGCTGGACGTCAAGGTGAAGCTGCAGGAAACCGGCGTGCGCATGATCGGCCCCAACTGCCCGGGTGTCATCACCCCGGGTGAGTGCAAGATTGGCATCATGCCGGGCCACATCCACAAGCCGGGCAAGGTGGGCATCGTCTCCCGCTCCGGCACCCTGACCTACGAAGCGGTCAAGCAGACCACGGACGAGGGCTTCGGCCAGTCCACCTGCGTCGGTATCGGTGGCGACCCCATCCCGGGTTCCAACTTCATCGACATCCTGGAGATGTTCCAGAATGACCCGCAGACCGAAGCCATCGTGATGATCGGCGAGATCGGCGGCAACGCCGAGGAAGACGCGGCGGCCTACATCAAGGCCCACGTCACCAAGCCGGTGGTCTCCTACATCGCGGGCGTCACCGCCCCGGCTGGCAAGCGCATGGGTCATGCGGGCGCCATCATCGCCGGTGGCAAAGGCACGGCAGCAGAGAAATTTGCCGCCCTGGAAGATGCCGGCGTGAAAACCGTGCGCTCCCTGGCCGATATCGGCAAGGCCCTGCGTGAAGTGACCGGCTGGTAAGTCAGCCTATTATCTCTAATTGAAAAAGCCGCCCAATGGGCTAATGCCAGTCAGTTAAGCCTGACTGGCATTGTTTTTACTAGGTTTTCTCGTCGCATACTTCTGTGGTTTGGCTTTGATGCACCTTGGGTAACTTCGTTCTCGGCGGGCGGGTAACTTGAACTGCTCTGCCTGTTTGTCCAACTCAGCGACACGCCCTGGAACCATGCCCGGTGACACAAACGGCAGGCAACTGAGTTCATGCAGCAGATACACCGATGCCATGTGAAAGCTCAACTGGCTGGCCGTATAGCCCTTTAAGCTCGCCGCCATCCTAACCATCTGATATCTCAGTAGGTTATAGGCCAATACCAAGCCCCATAGCTCCTGCCTTACTCCATCGGGTTTCTTGCTGCGCAGCGTCAGCCGGTGCTGTTGCAGGCTATGTTTCATCTCCCGATAGCCCAGCTCGATTTCCCAGCGATTCTGGTATAGCTCCATCAACTCGCTGGCCGGGAAGCGCAGCGGGTCGGTGAGCGAGGTCAGCACCTGCCGCTCCTTGCCGTTTACCGTCCGGGTCAGCAGCCGGGCTTCGAACTGCTCCGGCAACTCGCTCCACTTCTTCTTGGCCTGCGGACTGGCACTGAGGCGTACCAGCACATCCTGCCGCCCCAGCTTGCGGATGACCTCGTATTGAGCCCCCTTTTTCAGCGGAATAAGCCAGTGACGCGCTACGCCCTGGCGTTGCCAGGCATGGAGTAACCCCAGTGAGTAGAAGCCCTTATCGAACAGGGTCAGGCTATTATCGGGTGTTTTTTCAATCAGTTGCTCTGCCAACACCATCTCGTTTACCGCACAGGAGTCCATCACTGTCTGGGTCAGCAGATGACTGGTCAGCTCCATCTGACACAACATGCGGACCTGGGGATATTGCGTCTCCCCCTGGACGGTTTTCGACTTGGCAAAGGCGCCGGCATTGTCCGGAGTATCGGGCGTGCGCCAGACCACCCCGTCCACGGCCAGCAGCTGCAAGCCGGCCCAGGTGGGGTGCTGACACTGCTGATGCCAGAGTGTGGCGGTCTGCTGGAACACCTGTCGAACGGCTTGGTCAGCCAGTTTTTGGCGCGCCTGGATGA